>JBJXHA010000242.1:0-4883 GCA_046160275.1 Bacteroidia bacterium
AGAAATAGAACGCTTTAAACGCCAGAAAATCAATAAAATAAAAACTTATTTACAGAATTTCTACTAATTCGATTTGAAAATTCAATGCCATGCCTGCAAGTGGGTGGTTTGTGTCAATATGCACAATTCCTGCTTCTGTATCTATCGTTTTGATAGTGGCAGGAATTACATAACCTTCAGGCGTTCCTACTTGAATTTCTGTACCTTCCTCCAAAGGAATATCATCAGGAACTTGGTCGATTGGCACTTGAATTACTGCTTCTTCATTTGGCTCACCATAAGCCTCTGCCGCAGGAATGTGTAACTTACGTGATTCTCCCACTTCCATCCCCTCTACGCCTTTTTCAAAGCCTTCAATCACTTGATTATCACCTACAACAAACTGTAGCGGATCCCCGCCTTCAGAAGAATCAAAAACTTCACCGTTGTCAAATGTGCCAACGTAGTGAACGAGAACTGTGTCTCCAACTTTTACTGCCATTTTTTCTATATAAAATGATTAGCGATAAGGTATAAATATATAAAACACTGATTAACAAGACTTTATTTATCCCTCAGAGCTAATATTAGGTAAACCATTCATTGACAAAAATACATTTGCCGTAGTCATTACATCTTTTTCGCAATAGGTTTGAATACGTTTTAGGTCTTTGGTTTCCCAATATACCCTACTCACTTGGCTGCCGTCAATGTCATCTTTTGGGGAAGGAATGTTAAAAATAGCTGCCAATAAATCCAAAGAAGTAAAGGCTTTGTTATCTCCAAAACGCCAAAGCTCTTGGGTATCCAAAATAAAATCAATGTTCCAGCTTTTTTTGCCTTGAATGTTCAAAATCGCGGGCAAAGGCATACGATTAATCAACATACGGCGACCAATGTAAGGAATATCAAACTCGCGACCATTGTGCGTACACACTTTTCTGCCTTGCTTGCTTTTGTCAAACCATTGATTGAGCATTTGAGAAAATTCTTCTAGCAAAATATACTCATCGTGGTGGGAAAAAGACTTCATTTTCATTTTGAGTTGTCCTTCTTCCATCACAATATATCCACAAGAAATACAAATAATTTTGCCAAATTCGGCTTGAATAGCTGCTTTTTCAAAAAACAACTCTGCCGCGGTAGCATGGGCATTGTCCGCATTTCTAAATTTTTCGGCTTTTTTTGTCCAAAGTTGTTGCATCCTTGGAGAAAGTTCTTCAAATTTTTCTTCCAAACAAACACATTCTACATCGAGAAATAATATCTTTTGAATAACTTGGGAAATGTCGTACATATTGATAATAAAAAATGATATATAAATGAGGGTAAATAACTGATTAACAGTTATTTGCAAGTTGTAATTTTGTAGAATTACAAGCCCTCAATTCATTAAAAAATAGGAAGAAAATGCTTACCTCATTTAGAGCGGCAAAGGTAGGCTTAATCTTATTGAAATACAAGTGAAATACGGGCGAAATAGTGAAAAAAACAAACAGCCAAAAACTGATGAGGTTCTTGGCTGTTTGTTTTTAGTTGAATGGCTTGACCACTACGGCAACTCGGCGGTTTGTTGCGCGATTTTTGTCATTTTCATTTTTGACTTTTGGCAAATACTCTCCGTTCATGGTTATATCTCCTTTTCCTACATCGCCTCCTCGTTTGCTCATCACATATTCCCATGCGGCATAACATCTTTTGCGAGAAAGTTCGATATTTTTCTCATCTATGCCCACATCGTCGGTGTGACCATAAATTTTCACCGAAATTTTTGTCCCAGCAGGAACCGAAGCCATAACGCCGTCTATCGTTTTTTTGGCTTCTGGCGACAACTCCGCGCTACCTGATTTAAAATAAACGTATTGCCCTGTTGCTTCTGTAGCTTGGCTTTCAGCCACAGTTTGCGCGTACATACTACCACTTAAGCACAACCATAAGCCTAAGAAAAAAGAAATTACATTTGTTTTCATGATAAAAAAGATAATAAAAATATGTTTGAAAAATGGGTATAAATAACTGATTAAAAGATGCTTATAAGTAAATGTTAATGAATAAAAAGCGTTTAACTTATGAGCAGACTAATCAAGCTAAGCTTTATTCCTATCTTCCTCGCATCAAAAAAGTATGCAAGTGTAAATATTTTTTATTGTTACTATATTTGCACAACAAAAAACAATCCAAATATAGAAACAAATCCCACAAATGCAGTAAATTTTTCTAAAAAATTTCTAACATACGTAAGAATAAATGCATAATTGGAAATGAATATTGGTTTTCATCATTCGAAACAACAGCAATTTTCGCAACCTCAAAATGCGATTATCCCTAATACTGCCAAGTTCCATTCGAGGATGCAAGACCTCCAAATGTAACGCGTCTTGCTGCAAATTGTCCACAAGCAACCTACTTATCGCACTGCTTTAGCCCAAACTACATTTTCTATTCTTATAAAAAAGCACTATCTTTGTGCCTCTTTATTTTCTAAGTTAATAATACATGGAGCGCATCTTAGACAGAAAAATAGCACCCGAAGGCAAGCCCTTTCGTTACATTGCTTTGCCAAATTATGCCGAAAGGCAGTTGAACAATGGTATTAAGGTGTATTTGTTGCAGCATGGAAATGTGGAAGCCTGTGAAATTCAGGCGGTTTTTAAAGCAGGGGCTTCGTTTGAACCCAAAGTAGGACTTTCTGATTTTGTGCCACGCAATATGTCGGAAGGGACAGAAAATTATACCGCCCAAACTTTTGCTGAAGCGCTCGACAAAGTAGGAGCTTGGATGAACTATGATGCTGGAAATGAATCCGTTTCCATCAATTTGGCTTGCCTAAGTCATTTGGTTAGCAAGGCATTGCCCTTGATGCAAGAGTCAATGTTGCGCCCTACTTTTCCCAAAGAGTCTGTCGAAAAGTTAAAACAAAGAACCTTGCAACGTTTGTCTGTGAGCCAAAAGAAAACAAGTTATATGGCTGCCATTCAGTTTCCAAAATTGTTATTTGGTGATGGGCATCCTTATAGTAATAGTTTGGATACAAAGGAATTACAAGCCATTCAGCATGAAGATTTGGCACATTATCACGAAAATTATTTATATGCAGGAAATTACTTTTTCGTTGTAGTAGGGAAATTTGACGAGAAAATGATGATGCACGAATTGGAGGAAAATTTTGGACATTTGCCTGTTCGCCCAGCATTACAAATAGAATCTAGTTCAAAATTAACGGAGATTGTATCGCAACCCGCAGGCTTTTATCAGCATGAAATGGAAAGTGGTTTACAATCTTCTTTGCGCATTGGTCATTTAGGCATGAATCGTTTGCACCCTGATTCCGAAAAAATGGAATTGGTAAACACCTTTTTAGGCGGCTATTTTGGCTCACGTTTGATGAAAAACATTCGAGAAGAAAAAGGTTACACCTACGGCATCAATTCGCATTGGGTGATGTATCGCTATGGTGGATACTTGCAGATTGGTTGTGATGCGGGCAATGAATACGTGCAACCTGTCATCGAAGAGGTAAAAAAAGAAATCGAATTGCTACAAAATGAGGGCGTTTCACAAGCAGAATTAGACTTGGTGCGCAATTATCGCATGGGGAAAAGCATTGGCGAAAGAGAAACTTTGTTTCAACTCGGAAATTTACTGCGTTTTTCCCTTGTAAATGGTATTAGTTTTGCCGAACTTGACCGCAAATACCAAACCTTCGCTGAAATGTCCACAAATGATGTGCAAGAGCTTGCAAATAAGCATTTGAAAATAAACGACTTGCGGATTTTGGTTTGTGGAAAAAAATAAATGACGCTTATGAGATTGCATTATACTAAAAAAAGAAAAATAGTAACTTTTTTTGAATCACAACCTGTATTAAAAGCCTATTTATTTGGCTCTTATAGTCGTGGCGAAGCCACACCTGCTAGTGACATTGATTTGCTAGTGGAGTTAGATTATAGCAAAATGATTGGCTTGGAGTTCATTCAAATGCAACTAGATTTGGAAAAATTATTAGGTAAAAAGGTAGATGTTGTTTCGGCAAGAGGTTTATCAAAATACGTAGAACCGCTAATTAACAAGGATAAAAAGTTAATTTATGAAAGACAGACTGGGAGATAAAACGCGGCTGCTGCATATTATAGACGCAATTCAGGCAGTTGAAGACTACACAAATATGGTGGAGGAATTAGATTTCTTATCCAATCAAATGATGTACGATGCCGTAATGATGAAACTAACTATCATTGGGGAAGCAGTCTCTCGACTTTCAGAAACACTCATTCAACAAAATAGCAATGTCCCTTGGGTGAGAATCAAAGGTTTGAGGAATTTGTTGGTTCATGAATATTTTGCTGTAGACACAAGTATTATTTGGGGCGTAGTGAAGAATAATCTTCCCCCTTTCAAACAGCAAATTCAAAATATTTTAGCTGATTTCGATTTAACATAATTTTTAACTTATTTATATTTTCAATGAAAAAAATCTCAATCATTCTTGCCGTTGTCATTTTTAGTGTGATGAACATTGTGCAAGCGCAAGTTAGCAAAGGTTTTCAAGATAGCCTTTCTTATGCAATTGGTGTTTCTATTGGTAAAAATTTCGCCAAAGACCTTAATCCTGCGGGCATCAAAGTAGATGAAGCCCTATTTTTGAAGGGAATGCGTGAATACATGGCACCCGCTTATAGTGAAGACCAAATTAATCAGGTATTTCAGCAATTTCAAGGCATGATGCAAAAGCAACAAGCGGAAGCGCAAAAGCAACAAATGGAACTTGCAAAAAAAGAAGGGGAAGCGAATGGTAAAATCGGGCGCGAGTTTTTGGAAAAAAATAAAAACGAAGCAGGTGTAAAAACTACCAGTTCAGGCTTGCAATACAAAGTGTTAACGGCGGTTGACAAAGGCGTGCAACC
>JBJXHA010000243.1:0-6834 GCA_046160275.1 Bacteroidia bacterium
CGTCCATTTTTGTGTATCTTTTGTTGGTTCCATTTTTATTTTCTGTGAATCATAAGGCAAAGATACGTTTTTTGAGGGGAGAAACAAATCAAAAAAAATCTCTCAAAAAATTTGTTTTTTATCCAAAAAAATAGCTTAACTTTACTATCACAATTTCAAGTCTTCCAACGCACAAATATTTTATGTTTTTGGCATTACAAATACATTATTTTCCAAACCTTTTCTCGCCTATATCGTAATTGGGCAGTGCTTTGCACTACCCCAAATTTTACTTAATCCTCACAATTTTCCCACACACCATACACAAAACCAAATCATGCGTTACATCATCGCTACACTCGCACTGCTAGTTGCCGTTTTATGGGGTTGCAACTCCAATCTCGTAAGGGTAACTAAGTTCACTCCCACAGGGGAGGTGTCTGATTTCCAGACGTTTACGGTTACGTTCAATAAGGACATTGCGCCAAAAGACAAAATTGACCAATGGACGAATGAAGAGTACATGACTTTCGAGCCAAACATTAAAGGAAAGTACAAATGGGTTTCTTCCAATACACTCATTTTTTCGCCTGACCGACCGCTTGAGCCTGAGCGTAATTACAACATTTCGTTTAATGACCAGCGCATTATGCAAAATGCGCCTACTGACACACGCCCGCGCTTAGGGTCTTACACCTTTAACACCCCCGACTTTGCCGTAAAATCTGCTGATATTTTTTGGAAACCCATTCCCAAAGCAGAGCATCGCCTAAGTGTGCAGGCAAATCTGTTGTTTAGTTATGACGTAAATCCTAAAGAAATTAAGCAATATTTGGAGGTAACGTGCAATGGAAAAGAAGTGAAAAATTATACCGTTGTGAGCGAAAAACCTGCCGATATTATAGCCATAAATTTTGGCGAAATGGAGCAAAACAAGGAAGAACAAGAATTTAAGATTACCGTAAAAAAAGGGCTGAACTCTATCATTAAGCGCAACCCCTTGGCAAAAGACAAGTTCTTTAAAATCGAATTGCCTTCGATTCAACGCCTTGCGATTGGCGACACAAAAGCCCAACTTGATGATGATAATTTTGTGGTGGACATCATTACAACGCAAGAAGTAGATAAAGACAAAGTAGATGATTTTGTGGTGATTTCGCCCAAAGTGGAAGGTTTGAAAATTAAAGTAAGCGAGAACACGATAAAAGTTACAGGAAAATATCCCATAGGGAAAGAGTTGACCTTGACTGTGAAAAAAGGGTTGCCCGGATTGTATGGCGGCATTTTGGAAAATGAATACGAAGACAATGTATATTTTGCTGATGTAGAGCCAAACCTCCATTTTGTGGATAGAAAAGGGAAATATTTGGTGCGCGGTGGTTTGGAAAATATTAAACTTGAGGCAATTAACATAGAACAAGCGGAAGTAGAAGTATTTGAAGTGTTTAAAAATAACATGATTTTCTTCTTTGCCAATAATTATTCTTATGACCGTTATCGCCACGATGACAGTTATGAATATGATTATGAGGATGGCGAAGATTATAGCAATTTGGAAACCTATGGGAAATCTGTCTATCAAAAAGAAATTACTTTTAGGAGCATCAAAAATGTGCGCCAACCTGCAACCGTGAACTTACACGATGTTATCAATAACCGCTACAAAGGAATTTATGTCGTACAAATTCGTTCGGATAAAGATTATTGGATGCGCGATGCTAAAATTGTTGCGATTTCTGACATTGGTTTGATTGCGAAATATTCAGGCTCGGAATTGTTGGTTTTTGCCAATTCTATCAGCACAACCCAATCTTTATCCAATGTAACAGTTTCTGTGATTTCTTCTAATAATCAAACCCTTTCGACTGCGGTAACTGATGCACAAGGGGTGGCGCGTTTCCCTAATTTTGCCAATGAAACCAACGGTTTTGTGCCTCGCTTGATTACTGCGGACAAAGATGATGATTTCAATTTCTTGGATTTGAAAATGACAAACATCGAAACTTCCCGTTTTGATGTGGGCGGCAAAATCGTGAAAGCAGATTTTTATGACACCTATATGTATGCCGACCGCAATATTTTCCGCCCAGGAGAAACGGCAAATGTATCTGGAATTGTGCGTGATGCTAATTTTGGGGTAGTAAAAGATTTGCCTGTGGTGATTAAAGTGATTTCTCCTACGGGACGCATCGTGAACACTTTCCAAAAAACGCTCAATGAGCAAGGTTCGTATGAAGTGGCGATTGATTTCCCTGAATCCGCGCAAACAGGACAATATACGGCGGAAACTTATACGGCAAATGACAAACTCATGGATTCTTACCGTTTTTATGTGGAGGAATTTGCGCCTGATAAAATTCGCGTGAATGTGAAAGCGGACAAAGAAGTCTATGAATTGGGTGATAGCGTGTTGGTTGATGTGGAATCGGAATATCTGTTCGGCGCACCTGCCTCGAATCATAAATTTGAAATGGACGTGCGTATGAATCACGCGTCTTATGAGAGCAAAGCCTTTGCAAAACATAATTTCTCGAAATACTCTAATAATAATACTTCGATTGACAATGAATCTTCGGTAGGTGAACTTGATGCGGTAGGAAAAGGCAAAAAAGGCTTTTTTATCAAAGAAGAGTTGCAATCGGGCGGTTATTTAGAAGGGCGTGCTTTCGTCAGCGTTTTTGATTTGACAGGAAGAACGGTAAATCGTGGCGTTGATTTTAAAGTATATCCCCAAAATTATTTCCTTGGGATTCAGAAAAAAGGCTATTATTATGGGGTTAATAAGCCCATAACTTGGAATTTGGTTGCTGTAAATCCTCAAGATAAGCCGATTGCAGGTTTTGATGCCACCGTTGAATTAATTCGCTACGAATGGAAAACGGTTTTGGAGAAAAACGAAAACAACAAGTATAGTTACAAATCAGTAGAAAAAGAGGTGGTAGAGTGGGAAAAAGAAGTAGATTTTGCCAATGGAACAAAAGATTTCACCTTTGAAGCTCCCGTTTCTGGGCGTTATCAGGTGCGCGTGCATAAGCGCGGCGAGGACAATTATGTTCACGAAGATTTTTATGCTTACAGTTGGGGCAATGCTACGGCTTCGTCTTTTGAGGTAAACAAAGAAGGGCAAGTTGATATGGTGGCAAATAAGGAGAAATATCAACCGGGAGAAACGGCAAAAATCCTATTTTCTACGCCATTTAGCGGTAAAATGTTAGTAACGATTGAGCGCGAAAAAGTATTGAAATACTATTATGTGAATGTAGAGAAAAATTCTACGGAGTTATCTATCCCAATTGAAGATTCGTTTTTGCCTAATTTTTATGTGTCTGCCACTTTATTTAAGGCGCATACTTATGAAAATCAGCAGGCGAGTGGCGTTCCTTTCCTTGTTGGGCATGGTTATTTGCCTATAACCGTAGAAAAACCTTCGACCAAACTACCTGTTTCTATTATCGCGCCTGAAAAAATCAAGCCGAGAACCACGCAAAGCATTACCGTAAAAACAACGCCCAACAAAGATATTTTTGTAACCTTGGCTGCGGTTGATGAGGGGATTTTGCAAGTGAAAGATTTTCAAAGCCCGAACCCTCACGCTTATATGTACGGAAAACGTGCCTTAGACGTGAAAAGTAGCGACATGTATGAGTTATTATTGCCTGAATATCAAAAGATTGAATCTTCTGTGGCGGGTGGTGATGATTATAATAGCAGTAAACGCCAAAATCCGATGAAATCGAAACGTTTTAAACTCGTTTCGAAATGGTCGGGCATACAAAGAACTGATGCAAATGGCGAGGTCAAGGTTTCTTTTGAAATTCCCCAATACAATGGCGAATTGCGGTTAATGGCGGTTGCTTATCAAGGCGCGAATTTTGGTTCTGCTGAAAAGCCCATGAAAGTTGCCGATGATGTGATTCTTATGCCTTCGGTGCCGCGCTCGCTTACCTTGGGCGATTCCATCGATATTCCTGTGGCAGTAAGTAATACCACAGAGAAAACGGGAAATGCTACGGTAACAATGTCTGTTGAAGGACCTTTAAAAATCATCGGAGAAAAATCGCAAACCGTAAAATTGGAGGCAAATGGAACAGGAATGTTGAAATTTGGTTTGTCGGCAAAAGACGATGTAGGTTTGGGTAAAATTCGCTTTGTTTCCACAGGATTAAGCGGAACAGAAGAAGAAATCGAAATTGATGTGCATCCTGCGGCGGCTTTTACGACTGAAGGAAATAGTGGTGAGTTGAAGGCAGGGGAGACGGAGGAAATTACGATGCCAAACGATTATGTAAATGGGACGCAGAATGGAACAATCACCATTAGCAAATTCCCTGCGGCAAAATTCTCCAAAAACCTTCGAGATTTAATTGGCTATCCGCATGGCTGCGTGGAGCAAACGACTTCAAAATTGTTCCCACAATTGTATTATAATGAATTGGCGGCAGCCGTTTCGCCTGCGACCTATAAAAAAGGGCAGTCTCCAGCTTATTATGTGAAGGAGGGAATCCACAAATTAGAAGGCATGATGGATTATGAGGGCAAATTTAGTTATTGGCCCGGCGGAGAAGGCGATTATAATTGGTGGGCATCGGCTTACGCTACGCATTTCCTCATCGAAGCGAAAAAAGCGGGCTACGAAGTCAATCAGGAGGCAATTACACGCGCATTAAATTATCTTTCTCGCAAGGCAAATGAGAAAAGTTCGGAAGATTATGTTACCTATTTGCCTACGGGAAGAAAAATTGTGAGCATTGCGCCCAAAGCGGCATTGTATTCTACTTATTTGCTTTCACTTGCGGGTAAACCTGACCAATCCTTGATGAATTATTATCGCGCTCGCCCCGATTTATTGACAGGTGACACGCGTTATTTCTTGGCAGGGGCTTATGCTTTGGCAAAAAATTGGAATGCTTATAACGAAGTTCTGCCTAAAACTTTTGCACCAGAAAGAACTGATGCAAGCGACAATGATAATTTTGATTCGGAAATTAGGGCGAATGCGGTTATGTTGAATGTGTTAATGGATGTTGATCCAACCAATGCACAAGTCCCATTGATTACCAAGTATTTAGCAGGGAAAATGGATATCGCGTATTCAACTCAAGAAAATGCGTGGGCATTTTTAGCACTTGGAAAAGCCGCAGGAAAAGTAGCGGATTCTAAGGTAAAAGTGGAAATTTTGGTTGATGGTAAACCTTATAAAACAATAGAAGACGCAACTGCTTCGGTTTCTAGCGATGCATTCAATGGCAAAAAAGTAAGCCTAAGAGCCACAGGTAAAGGCATGACTTATTATTATTGGAGCAGCGAAGGGGTGAAAAAATCGGGCAATGTGAAGGAGGAAGATAAGGAAATTGCGATTCGCAGAACCTATTTAGACCGAAAAGGAGTACCCATTTTAACCAATACTTTTGCACAAGGGCAATTAGTAGTGTGTAAAATTGAGTTACAAGGCGGTCAACGTAGCGTAAAACGCATTGCGATTTCTGACCTTGTGCCTTCGGGTTTTGAAATTGACAATCCACGCCTGCGCCCAACTACGGAATTATCGTGGATAAGAGATGCGGCAAATAAATTCGAGCCCGAATACATGGACATTCGTGATGATAGGTTGATTCTTTTCACGGACATCAACGCGAAAGAAACCAAAACCTATTATTATATGCTGCGCGTCATCAATATCGGTAAATTCCAGCTTCCAGCCATTACTGCAGAAAGTATGTACGAGGCAGCCGTTCACTCTAGCAATGGCGCAAAAACGCTGATTGTGAAGGGATAAGGTACGGAAAGTAACTGTCTAAAAAGTTCGGAGCTCTTCGAAGAGTTCCGAACTTTTTGTGTAGAACATAATAAAAAACGATTACAATGAATCATATTTGGGTAGTGGCATAAATGTAATGCTGTACGGGCTGCTTTAGCTGCCCGATAACTTGCAAAAACTTCGTTTTTGTGCTTTTGCGGCAGCTAAAGCAGCCGCTACAGGTTTTAGTTAGCATTACATTTGAAGGACTACCCATTTATTTTATAAGACAAATATAAGGCTTTTTCAAGAGAAAATACAAAAGGTTTTATTCCAAAGAAGAAACAATTTCTTATCTTGCAAAAAAATTTCTCCTACAAAATGAACCGCGAACTGTTTTTTGAAAATGACCACCGCAATTACCTCCTTGTGATTGGTATTAATGAATACCAAGACAAGCAAATTCCTACGCTTAAAAATGCGGCAAAAGATGCAAAAGACGTAAGGAAATTGTTAGTGGAAAACTATGAATTTGATGCATCAGAGGAGTGCTGTATTGAACTGTATGATGCAAATGCGTCTAAAAAGCACATTGTGGCGGCTTTGCAAAAGTTGGCAAAGGAATTTCATCACCGCCCCAATGAATTTAACCTGCTGATTTATTTTGCAGGACATGGGCATTTAGATAAGCTATTGGACATTGGTTATTTGCTTCCCGCAGATGCCAAGCATCGGGAATATGACAGTTATTTGCCTAATTCTACGATAATAGACTACATTTCGCGCATCAAATCGCATCATACTTTTTTGATATTGGACAGTTGTTTTTCGGGTTCTTTGTTAAGAAGTGATGAGTTAGCGGAAAAAAGTTATACCCAAAATCAAGACAAATATCCCTCCCGTATTGGCTTGACTTCGGGGCGATTAGAAGTCGTTGCTGATGGCTATTACAATGACAATAGCCCTTTTGCCAAGGCGTTGATTCAGTTTTTGAAAGTGCCGACCAGCCCTGTTTTCACGACTTCCGACCTTTATAATTACCTGAAAACGACAGTGCCTAACAATGCGAATCAACAACCGTATTGGGGCAGGCTGCTGCAAACGGGCGATTTGCAAGG
>JBJXHA010000244.1:0-4268 GCA_046160275.1 Bacteroidia bacterium
GCTATGACGACACACTATGAGCATCAGAACTAAAATAGAAATCATTAAAGGCGACATCACCAAAGTGACAGTTGACGCAATCGTAAATGCTGCGAACACTTCTCTTTTAGGCGGTGGCGGTGTAGACGGTGCAATACATCGAGCTGGCGGACAAGCAATTTTAGACGACTGTAGAAAAATAATCGCAAGACAAGGTAGTTGCAGAACAGGGCAAGCTGTAATCACAACAGCAGGAAATTTGAAAGCAAAATTTGTAATTCATACGGTTGGACCAGTTTGGAACGGTGGACAAAAAAACGAAGCACAAAAACTCGCTGACTGTTATAAAAACTCTTTACAGTTAGCCGTAGAAAACGACTGCAAGACAATTGCTTTCCCTTGTATTAGCACAGGTGTTTATGGTTATCCTATAAATGAAGCCGCAAGAGTTGCGGTTGACACAGTTACGGAATTCATTTCTCATTCAGACAAAATTGATAAAGTGATTTTTGTTTGCTTCGATGACAACAACTTCTATTTTATAAAAAGCCAACTCAATTATAAAGTTTATACAGTTCCCTCAAAATTATTTGCAGACAACGAAATCATTGGAACCGTAAATATTGGTTTGGAAGACGATGGAATGGGAGTTTTATCAGGACAACTTATACCAACTGACAAATACAATAAGTATCGTGACTTTTTTCGCAAAACATTTATTGAAGACCAAGAAAACAATCTCATTCGCATTAATAAATTCACCAAGGACAACAAATTCAAAGTTGTTGCGGACGATGGAACTGAATTTAAAGAACCTGTTGCTGGACTTATCATTTACGACTTTGACGAAGAACCAATACAAGTTGAACTAAAAGGAATTGACAGCGATATATGGGGGAAATATTACAAATAGTAAAAGAAGCACGAACTGCTAACAGCCGTTTGGCAAAAAAGCGGGTTAAGTGCTTAAATGAAGCTTTGTGCTACGTATCAACTTCAGTGCTGGCAGACAGTTTAGTGCTTCGAAATCCGCTTCTTCGCCAAGCGCCAAAACGTTGTGGGCAAGCTGGCGGGACAGACTCGACAATCTATGACTGACGAACAAATTAACGAACTAGCCGACAACTTGGACTGTGGATTAAGATGTTTTGTTCACAAGGAGAATAAAACTATTGTGACGACTCCCGACACAATAAACAATCCCGACAGCGACTCAGAATGGTGGGGCGAGGCAAATGAAGAAATTGAAAATAATTTTGAAAGTTATGTGGAAATTGAAAAAATGGGTAGCCATGAATCATTCCGATTAATGGAAAAATTTATTAACACGGTCGACAACTTACAGCTACGTGACAGACTTGAAAATGCATTGAGACGATCAAAACCATTTGCAAACTTCAAATTTGACATCGATAATTCTGGACCTTACCGACAAAAATGGTTTGACTTTAAAAAACAAGAGACAATTGAATGGGTAAAGGGACAGATAATGGTATATGACCTGTGAATAGCCAGCCAGCCCACAACAAAATGTATAAAACATGGCTGGGGTTAAGTGTAAATCTGTAGTTTAGTTTTCAAATTACGTTTGTTCACGTGGGACAGGAAAGCGCTTCGAAAACCCAGCCACGTTTCATACACAAACGTTACCTGCAACCCTGTAAGACAATCAGTTAGACTGTTGAATGAAAAAATTTAAAAAATATTTTCAGACTTGTGTCCAATTCCGAAATGGTCAATCGTCATTAGGGTGTAAATCAAAATTTTTACAACAATGACAAAAACAGTAATCATTATCGGAATCGCACTAGGTGCAGTTTTGATAACAGGAGTTATCCTTTCTCTTGTCGCTCCAAAAAGGATTTCAATTACCAGTAAGCAGTTTATAAAATCATCTAAACAGACAGTTTACGATCAGATTCGATTTATGAAAAACTTTCCGAACTGGTCGCCATTTAAGGTTCAAGACCCGGAACAAAAGTTTACTGTGACTGGACAAGATGGTCAATTAGGTGCGACTTTCAGTTGGGAAGGTGTAAAGGAAAAAAGCAAAGGTTCGCAAAAAGTCGTTGCTTTAAAGGAAAACGAGAAAGTAGATATTCAATGCAACATAACTGAGCCTTTTCAAGCTAATCCTTTTTTCTCCTACACAATTTCAGAAAAAGACAGTGGCGTTGAAGTAACTCAACAATTTTATGTCGACATGCCTATTCCGGCAAACGTGTTTGGATTGCTATTCGGACTAAAATCAAAGATGACTGCTACCAATGAACAAGGCCTTACTTTATTGAAAAAAGTCGCAGAACAAGAATCCATAAAACTAACTTCAAAATAAATTCAAATAAAAAACTTAATTTTAAAAACATAAAATTGAACTAAAATGAAAGAATTCATGATGATTTTCAGAATGGCTCCAATGGGAGATTTTCAGCCAACTCCCGAGCAAATGCAAGAAAGCATAAAACATTGGCAGGACTGGATTGGCGGCATAGCTGCACAGGGAAAGTTTGTAAGTACCAACCAACTTGGTTTTACTGGTAAAACTTTGAAAGCGGATGGCGTAATTACAGATGGTCCTTATGCTGAAGTAAAAGAAATTGTTGGTGGCTACATTATTGTAAAGGCCAACGACATTGATGAGGCATTAAAACTTGCTGAGGGCTGTCCTATCCTTTTTGTAGGTGGACACGTTGAAGTGAGAGATATTATGCAACTAAATCCTTAATGGGCATGACTAATCAAACGGTATTTAATCCATTAATTGCCGAAATAGTTGAAGCATCACCTGAAATTTCAGGTGATGCTTTAGAATATTTCTGTAAAGGCTTAACCTTAGAAAAGTTTTCTAAAAGACAAGTAATCATTTCATCTGGCAAAAAGCAAAAAAATTCGGAAAAAGCTGATTCATTTGCACATTAAAAACATTAAAATGGAATTTACAACAACCCAAATTGTTCTTGGTGGATTGCTTGGTGGCTTATTCATCAACATTTGTGATGTAACCATAACAATTACAACAGTAGCAAAAAAGTGGAATGCTGTGCTTGAAAGCCAAGGCATCAAACCATCTCCATTCACACCACCTTATTATGTATCAGTCAGTTTTTTGGCGGGTATCGCTTTGGCTTGGACAATCGCGGTATTCACCTCAAAGTTTGGCTTAACAAGAGAAGTAGCGTTTATGGCTTCGTTTTTACTTTGGAGTATTAGCCGACTTTATGGGGCTGGACACGTGGTGATGAGGCAAATGCCTTTTTACATTTTTAGCATCATGTCAACAGGGCTTTTGTTGGGATTTATTGTGGCAGGGCAAGTAATATTCTGGTATTTTTCCAAATAGTTACAAAAAACGAATATGAAAAAAATATGCACACTATTGTTTTGTACAGTAGCAATGAATGGTTTTGCTCAAAGTCTATTTCCAGCACAGACAAAACAAGAAATGTACGCTGACTTTGACACCCTTTACAAAACACTTTTGAGTGTGAATCCACACGATTTTGTTAGGAAAACAGTGAACAAATATGCAATGTTAGATAGCATCAAGGCTCTAAGAAAGCATATTGAGCAAATAAAAACAACAGAAGAATTTTTTTGGCTGATAAACAAAGCCCTCACCTACTGCCAAGACGACCACACATCTGTTGTGAGCAAAAGGTTTTACCCTTTTATTGACAGCCTTGATAGAGTAAGGCTAAGAACCAACATCAGTGACACCAGTCGCATCAGTTTTTATTCAAAAATTAGAAGAAGCAGGATAAAATCTATGCCACTACGTCTGCCTATCAAATACATTGATGGTCAATATAAAGTATTGCAAACATTTACCTTACGGGGCAAAACCATTGAGCAAGGTTCAACCTTGACACACTACAATGAACAGGCTATTGCTGTATATCTAAAAAGTCATCTGGGGGATATTGAAGCCCTGCACTGGGATTTTGAGAGAAAAATTTGGCATAAAGACGAATTTTATCAGGGCAACCATATACCTATAAACCAAGAAAATGTTCTTACTTTTTCATACAAGGGTAATCGTACAGACATCAAAGCGAGTTTGTCCGATACCATACAACTCAATCAGGCAGACAAGAGTACACTTGAAGTTACAGATACAAAACCTTTCATTACTTTTTTCAATGAGCCCAAAATACTTTATATCCGAATGCCTGAGATGAGTAATAAGGACTTTTACATCCAGCAATTAGATTCAATCAGAAAGCGTATCAATACAACCGAAATTTCAAAAATAATCTGGGATATACGAGGCAATGCTGGCGGTGATGATG
>JBJXHA010000245.1:0-3755 GCA_046160275.1 Bacteroidia bacterium
TTGAATGTAATGCAGCAAGCAAATTGGCAAATTAAAGGGCTTGAACCCGATGAGGGCGCAAGAAAACAAGCGCAAAATTTGTATCAACTCCAGCCTGATGAGCCGCAACAGTTGTTTTCGCTTGCACTTAATAGTTTTGATGCGGTTACAATGTGGCACGTACTCGAACACGTGCATGAACTCCATGCTTATATCAAACAAATTCATGCAATTTTGAAGCAAAATGGTGTGTTTTTTATTGCCGTTCCCAATTACACCTCTTTAGATGCCGAAATCTATCAAGCACATTGGGCTGCTTATGATGTTCCTCGTCATTTGTATCATTTTAGCCCCGAATCTATGAAGGTTTTGTTGCAAAAGTATGGTTTTACCATTCAAGAACACAAAATGATGCCTTTTGATTCTTTTTATATTTCTCTAATCAGTGAAAAATATAAAACAGGCAAAAGTAATTTGTTCAAAGGGTTTTGGAATGGTTTTAAGTCGTATTGGAAAGCACTTGGTAATCCCCAAAAATGTAGCTCCGTGTTATATATTGTGACCAAAAAATAACGCTTTGCCATAGCCTTCTTTTCTTCGGAGTAAAAGTAAAAAGTTCAGAACATTCGAAATGTCCTGAACTTTTTACGTTAGAACGCAAAAAACCTCAATAAAAACATGAAAAAAATAAGGGTAGAGGTAAAAATGTAATGCTGTACGGGCTGCTTTAGCTGCCCGATAACTTGCAAAAACTTCATTTTTGCGTTTCTGCGGCAGCTAAAGCAGCCGCTACAGGTTTTAGTTAGCATTACATTTGAAGGACTACCAAAATAAAATTGTATAAACAAATTTCAATTTGGTTAAACAATTTGTAAACTGCTGCGTTTATTTCAGACGACTAACAACTAGGTTAAACCTGAAATACACAAAACTATGGCGTATTACTCAATTAAAGACATAGAACAACTTACAGGCATTCGTTCTCATACCTTGCGAATATGGGAGCGAAGATATGAAGTTTCTGCGGCGAAAAGGACTGACACAAACATACGGGTATATGATGAAGAAAATTTAAAATATTTTCTTCAGGCTTCGCTGTTGTTAAATAGTGGCATTAAAATTTCGAAAATCGTGCAGATGACGGAAGAGGAAAGGTTGGCAAAAATCCATACTATTTCTCAGCCGCAACACGTCAACTTGCAAGATTTCTATATCAACCAATTAATTTTGGCGATGATAGAAATGGACGAGATTTTATTTCATAAAACGGTACAAGCAAGTTTTGAGGAACAAGGTGTGGAGAACACGATGTTTCATGTGATTTTCCCATTTTTAGATAGAGTGGGGTTGATGTGGCTGCTCAATACAGTAAATCCAGCACAAGAACATTTTATCAGCAACTTGATTCGCCAAAAAATTGTTTCTGCCATTGATATCTTGCCTTGCGCTCCTATCCAAAGTGAGCAGAAATTTTTGCTGTTTTTGCCTGAAGAGGAATTGCATGAGATTACCTTGCTATTTTTAAATTATATGCTGCGTTCTCGTGGCTATTCTACCTTGTATTTGGGGCAAAATATGCCGCTTTCGGACGTGCAAGAAGCATTAAAATCTTACAGAGCTACCTATATTTTTTCCATTATTACAGCCTATTCTCCCAAACAACTTGCCGATTTGTTCGAAAAAATGGCAGGGTTTCCCGAACAATACAAACTCGTGATGGCTGGGCGTGCGATTTTAGAAATGAATCCCCACGAATATCCACGCTTTACTTTCTTATATGGAGGAAAAGCCGTCATTGATTGGTTGCATGAAACTTTTAGCGAAGAAATGGAAAATGGATAGGATAAAGTTAATCTATCAACGCATGATTGTTCCTATATGCTTTTTATATTAGTCAACCTATACTTGTGAAGTACGTATAAAGCATTAATTTTGTAAAATAGATTTCTTCCTTCATTTTTTATGAAAAAAACAGTAGTTCTCTTCTTGATGCTTTTCTTGCATATTTCTTTGACTTTTGCGCAATCATCTTCAGCTTATTATGCCTTGTTAAGAACCCTTTATAAGGGAACAGTTCCGCTTGCTATGATGGATGTAGTGGTAAAAAAGAATGGAAACACTGTGTTATTAGATGCAAGGGAATGGAAAGAATATCAAGTAAGCCACCTCAAAGGCGCAAGGTGGATAGGGTACGATAATTTTAAAATTTCTGCTATCAAAGATATTCCCAAAAATACCCACATTATCGTATATTGTTCTGTGGGCTATCGAAGCGAAAGAATTGGTGAGCAACTCAAAGCCGCAGGCTACACACAAGTTCAAAACTTATATGGCGGTATTTTTGAATGGATAAATGCAGGCTTAGAAGTGATAGATGCAGCAGGAAAAAAAACCAATAAAGTACACGGTTACAATAAATTATGGGGGAAATGGGTAGAAAAAGGAGTTGTAGTGTATTAACCCTCAAATGTCTTGTTTTCCTATACCTTTCTCCACTTATAAAAAGCGTATCACTTCACTGTCAAGAAAAGCAAAGCCTAAGTAATAAATTACAGGGTTTTGCTTTTTCTTTTGAGGAAAAATATTGTATTGCCTATAATTTTTCTTACTTTTGCAACAAGATATACAAATGAGTTTTAACTCATATTAAAAATAAAGGTTCCCCCTTTGTGAATGCCCCGTTCGCTATGTGATATGGCGGCGGGGTGCTTTTTTTTATCAAGAGGGGAACTATGGTTGCAAGGCTAAGAAAAACAGCAAAACTGGGCAAACTCGCTAGTCGTTTACCCAGTTTTGTTATGTCGTATCTTACCTTATTGGTCTTTTTTAATCACGATTTCAGCTTTCTCATTGCCTACAAAGTCGGTCAATTCAGTAAACTTAGGCGTTTGATTAATTTTCACATTTTCGGCATGATAATAACGCAATTCTTTCCAAATATAATTACATTCATCGCCTTTTAAGGTAAATTTCACACGAAAAATATCCTCCCCTACTGTATCTTTTTTAATGTGATAATCGTAAGTAAAAGTGCGCCCAAGCAACAAATTCCATTTAGTTTCTTTGCTTGCAGGGTCAATGTAACTACTTGTGTAATAGAATTTACCAAAAATTTTATCCGTATAATTAGGCGCGAGATACTTGGATGCCGCAGGATTTTTTCCGCCTGTAGAATCCACGAATACCGTAACATTTAGCGGATTCCATACCTCCAAGTAATTGGTACCATCTAATTTTTCATATTTTACAGAAAGGTATTGTTCGCCAATTACAACTGTGTTTGCAGGGTCGCATTTTTCTGCACAGCCATAAATACCCGCGAGCAAGCTCATCATCGCAAGAAATAACCAAATTTGTTTCATAAACTTATTAAGTGATAACCTTAAGTAATGTGTATAAAAGGGAGCAATTTGCCCCCAAAAGACTAGCAAATATCGTAAATCTTCTTAATTCATAACGTTTTTTTCTAAAAATGATTGTAATTTTTTTCAAAAATCGTTTATTTTGGGAAATTATCACCTGAAAGTTGCTTTTTTTACAAAATTTAGGAAGAAAAAGGCGGCAAAATGATTAAAAAATATGAAAACAAAAGCAGAAATTGTGAAGGATTGGCTTCCACGATATACAGGTCGCCCCTTAGAAGCCTTTGGGCAGTATATTTTATTGACAAATTTTCATCAATACGTAAAATTATTTGCGCAAAAATTTGGGGTAGAAGTTTTGGGAGATGATAAGCCCATGCAATCTGCTACTTATGGCGATATTACGATTTTGAA
>JBJXHA010000246.1:0-8472 GCA_046160275.1 Bacteroidia bacterium
TTTCGGATAAAAGTAATGAAATTAAGGCGATTCCAGTTTTGCTCGAAAGTATCAACCTAACAGGAGCCGTGGTGAGTGCAGATGCGATGATTTGTCAAACGGAAATAGTGAATCAAATCTGCGAGCAAGGGGGGGATTATCTTATCTCACTCAAGGGAAATCAAGGCACCTTGTTGCAAGATACGGAGAGTTCATTTCAATTAAATGAGAAATTAATCGAAAGTACAGAGTGGATAGAAGAGCGTAATGGCAGTCGAGAAGAAGCCCGAAAGTGTTCGATTTTACCAGCAGAAAAGGTCTTACCTCAAGAACAACTAGCCAAGTGGCGAAATTTAGCTACGCTTATTCGAGTAGAAACAAAGCGAGAGGGAGTGTATGAACAACGCTTTTTTATTAGTAGTGAAAAAGAGATACCCAAAATAAATAACCCATTGTATTTCAATAAATTAGTACGAGGACATTGGGGGATTGAGAACCACTTACACTGGCATTTAGATGTAACTTTCAGGGAAGACAAATCGCGGGCAAGGGATAAGTTCGCTCCACAAAACCTCGCCATTTTGAGAAAACTAGCCCTCCAGTTAATTCAAAATGCAAAAAAAAATACCAAGCTCAGTTTGGCTAAAATTAGGTATAATATTTCATTGGATATTACTTTCCTCTACGATATATAACAGTTTTCGTGCGTTTAACCTAAACTTCGTTTATCAATTTGGTTACAGGCAGGATTTTCAGCATACAAGAGTGAAATATCCGCTTGTTTATGATAGCCTTAATGTTAAGCTTTTGAAAGACAGTAAAAAATGGTCTTACGATAAACTATTTACAGATGAGCAAGCTATTGGGATACTTTCTGACGGATTATCGAAAGGAAATGTAGTAAAGGAGTATGTTTTTTCATGGATTTATGCGGGACAAAAACTTATCAAGCACTATTATTTTACCAAGCAAGAGGATAAATGGCTTTTAACAAATGTAGTGTTACAGAAACCTGAGACAACGCCAGTAAAAGAGGATTTATATGCGTTTTTGAACAAACTTTGCAGTGATTCCTTATTTCAAAAAACAAGGGTACAATTTCCGCTAGAAATGCTAACATTAGGCGAGAATAATGAGGTGATTCGTAAAAAAGTTACAAGTGATAAGTGGAGGTATCTTGGGTTTTATTATAAATGTGATAGTTTGCCGATTTTGCGGAAAAATGAAGCGATAGGTGATGAATGTATTTTAACCATACAAGGTGTTGAAAATGGAATTCTCGAAATATGCAAGTTCAAAATAATAAAAAACAAGTGGTTTCTTGTTGGATATGAAGATGTTTCAACTTAGTGTACGTTAAGAAACTGTTTGAATTAATAAAAATCCCAAGCATCCACGCTTGGGATTTTGCTTTTTAGCGGAAAGTTCGCGCTACTAGGTTCGAAAAAATGCTATTTCACCGAAAAGACAATCCTTTTAGCTTGTGCTTTTGAGAAGAAATATTTATTCAAACAGCTACTAAGATAAGTCAACGCTTTTGCATTTCCCACAAAAACTCCCTAAGTTTGCACACATTCCACTTTTCATCTCCTTCAAAATATGAAATATTTTTCGTTGTGTGCTTTCTTTTTATTTTCTGCCTATCTTTTGGTTGCGCAAGAGCGTCAACCTGTGGTGAAATTGACCAATAAAACGCCTAATATTCAGGCTTTTACGAAGGTGAATGTGCAGATTTCGCCCGATAAATTACTCCAAAATGCCACTGTGTTGGTGCAGGAGGGGATTATTATCGAAGTAGGGCAGGGGATTGCAATTCCGAAGGAGGCGGCTGTCAGAGAATTGAATGGCGCCTATTTGTATGCAGGTTGGATAGATGCGGCCTCTGACTGTGGCTTAAAACCTATCAAGCGAGAGTTTAACAACAACGCGCCACAGTATGACAACAAAAATAAAAACAATGTCTATTGGAATGAGGCGATTAAGTCGCATCTTTCCTTAGCAAAAACCTACACACAAGAGGCAAAGGCAGTGGAGGAGCTGCGAAAAGCGGGCTTTACGGTAGCAAACGTTTTGCCGAATGATGGTATCATGCGTGGCACAGGATTTTTGATGAATTTGGGAAGCAAAGATTTGAACCAAGAATTATTAAATGCAGAGAGTTCGGTGGCTTTATCTTTTAGAAAAGGAAGTTCCAACCAAGCTTATCCTTCCGCTTTAATGGGGTCTATTGCTTTGCTGCGCCAAACTTTTTATGACGCAGAACATTATAAAGAAGCAAAAGAAAGTTATGAGAAAAACCCTGCACAAAATACCTTTTTACCAAATCTTTCCTTAGAAGCACTTCTTTCTCAACAAACTGCCAAATTACCCTTCATTTTTGAAACTGAATCTTGGCAACATACACTTGCTGCTGCCGAAATTGCCAAAGAATTTCAACAACCTTTCGTTTATCGTACAAATGGCGATGAATACAAGCGTTTGCAGGAATTTAAGGCATTAAATACCACCTTTATTGTGCCGCTAAAATTCCCAAAAGCCTTTGAAACAAGTGATGTTACAGAAGTGAGAGAAATTAGTTTGGAAGCCTTAAAAGCTTGGGAACAAGCTCCTTATAATTTAGCTTGGTTGAAAAAAGAGAAAATTCCTTTTGCGCTGACTGCGAGCAATACGCCGATAGCTGATTTTAAAGAGAATTTGCAAAAACTACTCAAAACGGGCATTACAGAGGAAGATATTTTGCGTGCGCTTACGGTTACGCCTGCAAAATTATTGGGAATGGAAAAGCAATTAGGAACGATTGAAAAAGGGAAAATCGCTAATTTTATTCTTTCTTCAGACAAATTACTCAACAAAGAAAGTCAAATTTATGAAGTCTATATTCGCGGAGAACGTTATGAAATCAATCCTTTTCCTAAAAATGACTTGTCGGGCGTGTATGAGTTTTCCCTCAATCAGCAGCGATATGAATTGAGTTTGATGCCCAAAAAAGCAGGAAGTTATGAAAGTAAATTGACCAAGGCAAAAGACACAACTGCGATTAAACATGATTTTTCTTTGCAAAAAGAAAGTTTTAACCTTGTTTTTAAAAGCCTTGATAAAGACAGCCTTCGTTATCAACTCAACGCGATTTGGTTAGGAAAAACTTTTGAAGCGGTTGTACTTTCTGCAAAAGGAGAAAGAAATAACCTTTCTTTGAATAGAATCGGAAACGCAAGCCCTAAAGCAGTACAGGAAACGAAAGAAACGGAATCTCCTTCAGTGGTTTCTCCTATCACTTATCCCAATAAAGGCTTTGGTTTTACTGAATTACCTAAAAATCAAGCGATTCTCATTAAAAATGCCACCATTTGGACAAATACAAAAAAAGGCATTTTAAAAGAATCTGATGTTTTATTGGAAAATGGTAAAATTTCGCAAATAGGTAAAGGCTTAAAAACGCCAGCGAATGGGCGCGTGATTGATGGAACGGGTAAATATCTTACCAATGGAATTATTGATGAACATTCGCATATTGGTATTTTGCAAGGTGTTAATGAGTATTCTCATTCTGTTACGGCAGAGGTTCGCATTGGCGATGCGCTAGATGCCGAAGATATTAATATTTATCGCCAACTTTCGGGTGGGGTTACGGCAGCGCAATTATTACATGGTTCGGCAAATCCGATTGGTGGTCAGTCGCAAATTATTAAATTGAAATGGGGCGCGACTCCGCAAGACATGAAGTTCAAAAATGCGGGAAATTTCATCAAATTTGCCTTAGGTGAGAATGTAAAACAAAGCAACGCAGGCGATAATATGCGTAGTCGTTATCCGCAAACGCGCTTGGGCGTGGAGCAAATGATGCAAGATGCGTTTCGTTCTGCCAAAGATTACCGCAAAATGTGGGAAGAGTGGAATCGTACAGGAAAAGCCTTGAACCTAATGCCCCCCAAGAAAGATCTGCAATTAGAAACTTTATTAGAAATTTTAGACGGAAAACGTTTCATTACTTGCCATTCTTATGTGCAGTCCGAAATCGTGATGTTGATGCGTTTGGCAGAGGCGGAGGGCTTCAAAGTCAATACGTTTACGCATATTTTGGAAGGCTATAAAGTGGCAGATAAAATGAAAAAACATGGGGCAAATGCCTCTAGTTTTTCGGATTGGTGGGGCTATAAATATGAAGTATTGGAAGCGATTCCACATAATCCAGGGATATTAACGCAAAAAGGGGTAAACGTTTGTATTAATTCTGACGATGCCGAAATGGGGAGAAGATTGAACCAAGAAGCGGCAAAATCGGTGAAATATACAGCAATGTCGGAAGAAGATGCATGGAAAATGGTTACGCTCAATCCTGCGAAAGCATTGCATTTAGACGAATATGTGGGAACGATTGAGACAGGTAAAGACGCTGACCTTGTACTTTGGACAGATAATCCACTTTCTGTATATAGCAAAGTGTTATACACCTTTATTGAGGGTTTTCCTTATTTTGATTACGAAAAAGATGCCCAAATGAGAGACGAAATTCGCCAAGAAAAAGCACGTATTTTGCAAAAAATGGCGGCAGATAAAGGCGAAAAAGCGAACCCTGCCGAAGGGAAAAAGGACAAAATGTTGTATCATTGCGATACAGAAATTGAATACCATTAATTAAATTTAGAGTTCGGAACTTTTTAGAAAGTTCCGAACCCTAAATTCAATAATTATTTCTAAAATAAGCTAAAATAACAAAATGAAATCACTTTTACTCTCTCTTTGCTTGCTTCCGCTATCCCTTTTTTCCCAAACTTTTAAAGGTGAAAGCGTTGAATATGACGCAGTTGGCAATCGCTATTTTACCTCTGATAATGGAACAAGCATTGTACAGAGAGCCGTTGATGGCACGATTTCTTATTTTGGGCAGGGCTTACTTGCCGATTACGGAATGGAAGTCGTGGGAAATACCTTGTTTGCGATTAGTGGTACGAAAATTTATGGCTACGACTTAACTTCTGCAACACAAGTTGCGGCAATTACCATTAGTGGCGCTTCTTTTTTGAATGGACTAGCATCGGACAGTGCAAGCGCAAGTTTGTGGGTAACGGATTTTACAAGTGGCGTAATTTCTCATGTAAATATTTCAAATCTTACTGCGCCCGTGGTAACGCCGATTGTGCCTAGTTTTGGTGGAAAGCCCAATGGCATTGTGTTCGATAAAGCAAATAACCGCTTAGTTGTTGTATCTTGGGGCGCGAGTGCAGCCATTAAAGCCATTGACTTGGCAAATAATAATGCCCTTAGTACCTTGACAGCCACCACTTTAACCAACATTGACGGCATTGACATAGATGGGCAAGGGAATTTTTACATTGCTTCTTGGTCGCCTGATAAAATTGTGAAATATAACGCAACTTTTACTCAGCCTTTGGATATTACCGTAAATGGATTAAACAATCCTGCGGATATTTGCTATGCTTTGCAAACGGATACGCTGGCAATTCCGAATACGGGCGGCAATAATATTTTATTTGTGGGATTTCAAGCGACTACGCAACTTACAAGCTCTTCCCTGATTCACAAAACTTTTTCGATTTTCCCCAATCCTATTTCCGAAAAAAGCAGTCTTACCTTTCAATCCGAAGTCGTTACCAAAGGAAGTTTTTCCATTTCCGACATAAAAGGAAGCGTCTTATACCTTTCTCCCGAATTTTCTACTCAAATAGGTGAAAATAAACTAGCTTTACCAGCATTGGCTTTGCCTCAAGGCTTTTATTATTGTCAACTCATGATTGATAATGAGGTAGTTACAACAAAATTTGCAGTATCAGAATGATGAAAGGGAAATACTTAACTTATGTATGTTTCCTCTTTGTTTTGGCTTGTAAAAATCTTAATACAAAGGTGCAAGAAACCTTCTCGTAAATACTTGGACAGAAGATAGTCGAGGACTTTGAATGTAAAATAAAAATGAAAACAGCAGAAAATAGGTTTAGCCAAAAAAGATACAAACTGCTTACCATTTTACCTTCTCTTGCCTTTTGGGGAATATTGCTGCTTCTTCCCAAACTCCTTTTGGGGAGCGATATAAATGTGTTTCAAACCATAGAAAAGGGAAATAAAGCGAGAAATGATGGAAATCATGAACTCGCTTTGCGCTTTTATTTAGAAGTTTATCCCTATTTAACACAATTTCCTGATACTTCTCATGAAACCGTAGGGTTTTATCAAGGTTTAACTGTTTTATTTGAAAGTTTGGGCGCGACTGAAATGGCGTTAAAATACGCTAAGCAGGCTTATACTTATGAATTACAACGAAAAGGGGAAGCTAATTTATACTTGCGGGCAGGGCAAATTGCTACGCTTTACTTACGCCTTTCTCAATTTGATAGCGCGAATTATTATTTCAAACAAGGGCTGAGGTTGGCAAAAAATGCCAATGAACCCTTTTTTGTGGTAGGCGCTTATAACAATCTTGGTATTTTGAAATTTCGTACACAAGCGCCAGACGCAAAAAGTTATTACGATACGGCTTTTGCCTTGATTCAACAAGGGCATTACGAGGAACGAGGGATTTTTGCAAGTGTAAATGACAACTTGGCAGAGTTATTTATGGCAAATGGCGAATATGAAAAAGCCTTGGCACATTGTAAAATTATCGAAGATTGGTTAGTGGGCAAAGAAAATGAACAAAATGGGCGGCGACCGATTAGTGTGCAATTAAAAAAGGCAGAGTGTTTGTGGAAATTAAAACAAACGCAAACAGCCCTCCAAATTTTGGCAGAAACGCAACCGCTTTTTGTCAAAACAGAATTTGCACAGATGGAAAAACAATGTTATCAACTCTTGGTAGAAATTTACAAGGAAATAAAACAACCCGAAACTGCAATGATTTACCAAGATAAACTCATTCAGTTGGTTACAAAAAACCTGCAAGCGCAAAATGCTTTAACGAACAAAGCCCTCGAAGACATTTCCAAAATGCGCCTTTCTTCCTTTCAAAAAGAGTTGGAATACACGCAATTAAAAGCAAGCGAAACCAAACGTAGGACTTTTTTCATTGTGTTAGGTGTCATCTTAATTGCGGGCATTGGCTATGTCTTTTATCGTAGAAAAATGGATTGGCAACAGACCCAGTTTTTATTGGCACAAAATCAAAAGCAAATAGAGTTAAAAAAGGAACAACTGGAGCGTGAAAATACCGAAATCCAGCTCAAAAAAGAGCAGTTAGAACGCGAAAATGCCGAAGTACAAGTGGTAAAATTACAATTTGAACGTGAAAATGCCGAAATTCTATTGCTCAAAGAGCAAATGGACAAGGCAAACATGGAATTGCGTTTGAAACAGGAGCAAACGGAAAAGGAAAATATTGCGATTTCATTGGAATATCGAAAAAAAGAATTGGCGAATACCCTCAATTACCTTTCTGATGGGCGAGAATGGAACGAAAAACTGCTAGAGCGATTGGCTAAAATTGACAGCCTAAAAGACAAAGAAAAAGCCCATTTGATTCGTGAAACCATGATGGACATTCGAAATCGCTTGGTTGTTGATGATAAATTACACATCGTACATGAAAATATGCACATCTTAAATCAAGAATTTTATGCCAAAATGCGCGAAAAATACCCCGACTTATCCCTTACCGAATTGGAGTTGTGTGCTTATTTTAGAATGAATCTCGCCAACAAAGACATCGCCTCTTTGCGTAATACCTCGCTCAAAGCCGTGCAAATGGGGCGTTATCGTATCCGTAAAAAGCTCGGAATTGAAAGCGAAGAGGATATTTATGCCTTTTTGCAAGCGATGTAAGAAAGTGTTTTCCGCTCTTTCATCAAATACCTTTACCTAATAAGGTCTGCTTTTGTTGTTTTTTACTGCTGATAATCAACTATTTGTGTTTTTTGAGGTCTTTTGTAGTACCCCCCAATTGCATCTTTCTCCGCGCTTTTGCGTTATTTTGACATAAGTTATCACAAACAATTACCGAAACTGTGCATCGCTAACTTTGTATGTCGAAACTAAAAGTCTCTTCTTTTCTGGATAAATATTAATTGTATGTCTCACACAGATAGGCTGCGAAAATGCTAAATCTTGGCTAAGTTTACTTGAAGAAAAAAATGTCCTTCTTTTGTTTGTTTCTCTTTTCTTCAAGGTCATATTGTAAAATGTTGTAGCAAAAAAACATTGCATTTTTTGTATTCCCGCTTCTTTCTATAAGAAAGTGGGGCTGGAAAAGTACGCACTTTTACCAACGAGTTTTTACTAGCCAAAAGACGCTTCGCAAGCTTATTATTAAGGTAAAATCATTATGAATTTTCTAAAAAAAAGTATCTTCGCTATATTGTTAAGCAGCCTTTCACTTGCTGTTTTTGCTCAAAATGTAGGCATCGGAACGAATACCCCTGATGTATCTTCTATTTTAGACATTGTTTCTACACAAAGAGGCGTATTAGTTCCTCGTATGACAAGCACAGAACGCACAAATATCGTAAATCCTGCAAATGGCTTGCTTGTATTCGATACAAATAC
>JBJXHA010000247.1:0-2544 GCA_046160275.1 Bacteroidia bacterium
TTGAGTAGGGATGATGCGACCTTCGCAATCCTGCCCTGTTCGTCAATAATTATGGCTGTCGGAGTCTTTCCGACCTGATATGAAGTCTCAACAGGCGCATCATAAAAGCTTTGTGATTGATGAAAAAGCGGAACCCCCATATTCTTTTTTCCTTTCAAACCTTCTTTCCAATCTTCTTGAGTTTCGTCCAAGTTAATATTCAAAAATACAATATTGCGTTTGGAGTAATCTGCTTTCAGCCTTTTTATCATTTCGGTTGCTGATTCTAAGTTTGCATCTGAACTTTTCCAAAAGAATAAATAGACCACTTTACCTTTATAATCACTTAATGAATTATAATTCCCATCTGCATTTAATAGCGTAAAATCAGGCGCATGATTGGTTTCCATCTGACTCATTTTTCCATGATAAGTTGCCATCAAGGTTTCATTTAGGGCGGGAAACGTGTTTTGCTGGACGAATTGTTGCAATCCAGAAATTTTCTTGTTATCTAAAAACCCGTTGCTTAAATCGCCTAAAAGATGTTGCGTTTGGCGATGTGACTTCGCTCTATTACTTAAAGGCAAAGCAGGAAAAGCTCGCCCACCCTCTTTATTTGATTTGGCTGCTAAGATATGATACAATTCTATAAATTTTCGATATTCATTGCTATAAATGGCATATTCAGGATGTGCCTCTTTGCTAGGAATAAAATCAAAATAGTTATCAGGAAAAACAATTTCCTTATCTTGTGTCAATGGATTATTCTCCAACATAAATGCATAGGCTAATAGTTGATAGGCATGCCAATATTGAATATCTGCTTGGGCAAAGGCTTTAAATGTTGCGCTAAATTGGCTACTTTTTGGAAACTTTTCATAAAAATCCTTTTTCAACTCCAATTTTTCATCTATAAATGCCTTAAACTCTTCCGCTGACACCCTTTCTCCTTTTTTTGCCAAAAGCTCTTTTTCTATTTTAGAAAAATAGCGTTTTGATGCTTGTATATATCGAAAATGTAAACTTCCTTGTCCTTTTGCTATTGTATGCGTTTTGCCATTTTTATCAAATGTTTCTAATTCAAGGGCATCGTTAGGCTCTAAAAATACTTCAAAACTATCTCGTTCTACATAAATAATACCCATTATAGGTTCTGCGATATTCAAATCCCACACGTAGTTCTTTTTGGGCAATAGACCTCCGTTTTTCTCCGTAGTCAAAGGAATATTCAAAGGATTTTCATTGACAAATGAATTTTGAACATAAAAATGCCCTTTTTTCAACATTCCTTTTTTACCTACTTGAATAATTGATGCTTTTTTATAATCATATTTAATAGGCTGATATTTAACAACATCAAGATTTTTAGGTTTATATTCGTTAATATTTTTCTTATTATTTTGGTTTCTTTTTTTGCGCTCGCTCGCAATCACTCGACTTTCTTCTTCCAAACTCATTGTGTTGCCAGAAAGTACACTGCTTGCATAGGGCAAACGAAAATTAGGGGGAGCAATATTTAACGCAACACTTTGACGAGTCAAGCGCTGACGCTCTTCTGGTTCAACCTGTTGTACTCTATCTTTATTCTTTTCCGCTTCCGCTAAAACCGTTTCAAGCGATTTTGTCAAGGCTAATGAGGTGTTTTCTTTTTTCAAAATATTGAATAAAGGTCTAATTTTCAATGCATTGCCTTTTGAAAATCCATCCGAAACCACTAAAGCCGCTAAGTAATATTTGGCTTTTCCATAAAAGAAATAATCAATATTATCATATAATGTACGACAATTGGCTTCAATCTCTGCTTTGTTTTCAACAATATTTGAAATTAACCATTGCTTCTCGATACCCGCAGTAGTTACCCATCCTAAAATGCCTGTATTGGTTCTAATTTTCTGAAAAGGAGCAGTATATAACATTTTGGTATTCCAATCAATATATGAACGATTTTCGACGGTAATAGCATTGAGGATACTCACTCTATCTTTTTTTCCTAATTTCACTACATAATTATCGTGTGCATCGTCTTGATCGGTATAGACTTTCAAGGAGTCAATTTCGATAGTTGCTTCTGTATGCTTCTTCTTCTTTTTAATTTCAAAATTTTCAATAAAAAGCACATTTTGGTTAATATCGGCTGGTCTTATCAAACTCAGTCCAGAAGGGCGCAACCAACCATCTATTCCATCGGTTGTCCGCACTCGCAAACGATATGCGATTGGCGTTTTTTCATCTTCCGCTTCATAAGACATTTTATCAGCTAAAACTAAATAAGTATGTTTTGGAAAAGTAATTAGCGGTTGAGCCAAATCAATATTTTCATAAAGCGTTACGGAAGGAGCATTTACTTCTAAAACCAACTGACGTGCCGCTAAGCCATGCTTAAAATTAGGATGATTCAGTCTAAACCAACCATAGAGCCTTAGGAAATTTCTATAATATAGATTTGAAAATGCAGCGTCATTGTTTATCAATGTTTCATCAAGAAAAGTATAATACTCATCTGGGATATTTGTACTACTTTCGGTCAGCAAAGCAGTTTCATGTTCTTCGCGATACTGCATCAAT
>JBJXHA010000248.1:0-12400 GCA_046160275.1 Bacteroidia bacterium
GTGTTTCACTTTCATTTCAATCCCTTAGCGGCGCAAACATTTTGGGCGAAGCAAATGACGAAAGACTTGCGAAGGATAGATTATAAGGAAACCTACAATTATACAGACATATACAAAGTTCACCTAACATACATTGTTTTAGAAAATGATTCAATCAATGAGTTTCGCTTAAACTTTACTGCTGAACAGAACCATCAAAAGCCCATAGTTCCCTATCGTTTGCTGATTACTCACCATAATACGCTTGCTGATATGCAAAAAGTGTTGAAATTTTTCTATGATAACGAAATTTCGGTAGAAGAAAGAAATGCCTTAAATCAAAAAACCTATTTACTACATCTAAAAGCCCCTCTTCCTGATGGATATTTGTCCTTAGATTTTTTTGAAGATAGAATTGTGCAATATTTTGCAGAAAAAACAGAAGAACAAGAAAAAAAGATTCCACTCGCTTCTTTTTGCTATAAAGCCTCACCTAATTATGAACAGAAAGGAGACTCCCAAATTTTTTATTTTAAAGAGATGCAGGAGTTTCAAATTTTTCATCAACTCAAAAAGAAAGTTCATCCTCTCTCATTGGAACTTGCGGTAGCAAAAGAGGCTTATTTTTCTTTGTCATTTAAAGTAAATGAGCAAAATGTGGGCTATCATTTATGGATAAAAGACAATCAAACGGTAGCAGATATGCAAATGCGTTTGCGTCATTTGTACGATTTGGGTATGAATATTCAAGAAAGCAATTCTAAAAACGAAGAAATTTATCTTTTATACCCTAGGAATCAACACATTGAGCAAAAATACTTGGATTTGATTGATGAGATTGGGGAAAAGGAGGGCTAACAGTTGGGACGGGAGAAATGAAAAATAATATGTATTTTTGCGCCTGCGCTACTCAAAGCAAAAAGGTATGAAAAAGTCGTTGCTTCCCATTATTCTCACTGTTTTTTTAGATATGTTAGGGGTTGGAATTGTTATTCCAATTGCCGCACCTTTGTTATTAGGAACAAACTACGCCCTGTTTTCGCCAGCAACTGATTTTAGCACGCGAGCCATTTACTTAGGTTTTTTATTTGCGGCTTACCCCCTTGCCCAATTTTTTGGCGCGCCTTTGTTGGGGGCTTTGGCAGATAAATATGGCAGAAAAAAACTCCTTCGCCTCTCCTTAATCGGTACTTTGATAGGTTATTTTTTATTTGCTGCGGGAATTTGGGTCGAAAGCTTGCCCATTTTGTTTATAAGTCGAATCATAGACGGTTTTACAGGCGGAAATATTGCCATTGCTATGTCTGCCATTTCTGATATTAGCGATGAAAAAGAAAAGGCAAAAAACTTCGGAATTATTGGAGCTTTTTTTGGCGTGGGTTTTATTTTGGGTCCTTATATTGGGGGAAAATTAGCCGATAACACGCTAGTAAGTTGGTTTGACTTAGCAACGCCTTATTTATTTGCCGCTTTACTGTCTTTTATTAACCTTATTTTAATTCAATTTCGATTTGAGGAAACGCTTAAAAAGCCCTCTACCGCGCCCTTAGATTGGACTACGGGTTTTAAGAATATAAAAAAAGCATTCAGCTTGCCCAATTTACGCACCATTTTTACGGTAGTTTTTCTGCTTACTTTCGGCTTTTCCTTTTTTACGCAATTCATTCAAGTTTTTTGCATCAAAAAATTTCAATATACCGAATCCAACATCGCTGACTTTTTTGCTTATGCAGGTATTTGGATTTTTGTAACACAGGGGCTTTTTTTACGCCAACTTACACGCTATTTTAGCCCACGCCAAATTGTAGGGATAACTTGTCTAACGATGACGATTGCTATTTTTTGCATGACCCTTCCTCAACAATCCCTTTATTTATATTATATCATGCCTTTTTTATCTATCAGCCATGGGCTGACAATGCCCAATACGACTGCCATTGTTTCGCAACAAGCAGATGCAACGCAGCAAGGCGAAATTTTGGGCATGAATCAATCTATGCAATCTTTGGGACATGCGATTCCGCCACTTATTGGAGGCTATTTCACCTCAATTGATATTAATTTACCGATTTGGGCTGCTGCGGCATTTATTTTATTGGCATGGATGATTTTTGTTATGTTTTTTCGCCCACATCAAGAAACTGCCGAGGATTTTGAGGGGAAAATAGCTAAAATAGGGGAAAAATAAAAACCGCCCTCATGCCGAGAACGGTCTTGTTAATGCAAGGAGTTGTGGAAGTGAAACATATCTTTACAACGTGAAAAACGTGAAAAATGTTTTTACGGCACTTTTAAATTTAACATTTTAGGCAAAATAGAAAAAGAAAATGGAGCTTTTCCTAAGATTTCGCCTTCAGCTTCTACTAAGGAAAGGTCAGATTGTATTTCTAAGGTCTTGGTTCTGAAATGCTTGGCTTGGGGTGCATTATAAATGCTGCCCATGTATAAACGGGGAATGTTGCGCAAGACCTTCAAAAAACTCAAATCCTCAATAATCGTTACATCAAACAAACCATCATCAGGAATCGAACGTGGAACGATTTGCATTCCGCCTGCGCTATATCTACATATACCCACATTGAGGCAAAAAACCTTCCCTTCATACTCAAAATCATCACCTTTTATGCGCATTTCCATCGCTTCATAACCTTTCATGCAACGCAAGATGGATAACAAATAAAACACCTCGCCTGACAAACCGCCACGCGGCATACCCAACAATTTTTCTGCCACATAAGCATCATAAGCCATGCCTGCCACATTGAAAAAATAACGAGAAACTTCTTGCTCATTTAGCCTATATTTGATAAAACCCACATCTTGCAAAGTGTTTTGACCATTTTTAAGGGTAGCGACCGCTTGTTCATACTGCTTAGGAATCTTATGCGTTTTAATCCAGTCGCTGCCTGTTCCTGCCGCAATTACCCCAAATTCAATTTCCGTAGTTGGCTCCAACTGTTGCATCATAATTCCATTCGCAACCTCATGAATCGTACCATCACCTCCGACTGCCGCAATTTTCCGAAATCCCATTTTTAAGGCATTTTCTACCAAAATTGGCGCATGAAAAGGATGTTTTGTAAAAGCATACTCATAAACCACACCTTGTTTTTGGAGTTCTACGGCAATTTTTCGCCATTCTTCAAAAGCGCGGCCACTTTGCGCGTTGGGATTGATGATGATAAACCAATGATTCATAAGGAGTTAATAATTGAGAGGTGATCAATAAGGGGATAGAAAAACCATGCAGTGCAAAACTACAAAATCCATTTGATTTCTTTGATATCGAAAGTGTGATATACCCCATTTATGAGGGTTTTTAATTCGCCATTTTTCATAACTTCTTCAATATAAGCGTGTTGTGTTTCCTCATTCACAAGCAAACTTACCCATTCTTTGTAGCCAAGTAGTTGCGAAAGGTATAATTTATCTATTTTTTCGTAATCTTGTTGTTGTAATAATTTATAAAAAGTATGAAAATGCGTACAGATTTCCTGCAAGACCTCTGTAACTACATAAGTTGAGCCTGATTGTAAGTGCAAAGAAGTAGGCGGCGTGTTCATCTTCATTTCAAATGTGGTTTGATTGACATTCAAGCCGATGCCGATAATAATACCTTTCAATTGATTGCCTTCAAATTGGTTTTCAATCAAAATTCCTGCAATTTTTTGTTTTTCAACCAAAATATCATTTGCCCATTTAATTTGCACCTTTTTTTGAGGTAAAAGTACTTGTACCGCAGCATGAACCGCCAAAGCCGCAATTTTACTCAAATAAAAGAAATGAGAAAAAGGTAAAAAATGAGGATATAAAATAAGGCTAAAAGCCAGATTTTGAGCCGCTTGCGTTTCCCAAACGGTTCCCCTTTGTCCACGTCCTTCTGTTTGATGCGGGGTGAAAACCACAGTACCTTCTGGCGGAAGAGGCGTTTTCAATAAACTTGCGGCATATTCATTGGTTGAACCGAGTTCAGATTTATAAATGAAATGAGTGGGGAACATTTTAGAGGATGTTAAGTAATTGATAATTAATAATGGAGAATTGATAATGATTAAAATAATTGATTATCAGTTGCTTATGATGATTAAAAAAACTTAATGCTTTTGGTGAATTACTTAAAATATTGGTTGTTTGCTTACTCAATAGGTATGCCAAATAGGGAGACATTAAAAAGACTGCCCTTTTCGGACAGCCTTTTTAATGTCTATATTAAGTTTAGTAAGTGTCAGTTAACAATTAACAGTTATCAGTAAACAGATGTAAAATGTTGATAATTAGTGTTTTATGGTAAAAAAATAACATAAACTAATTATTACCGAATACTTAGTCCATTTCGACTAGCTAATTTAACGCTGCCACTTAATACCCAATATTTCCAATATAAGTTTCGGGACGTAAGGCAAGTAATTCCGCCCTAACCGCAGCAGAAACCTGCAAACCTTCAATAAATTCACGCAAACTTTCAGCATTGATGCCCGATTTTCCGCGAGTCAAGGCTTTGAGTGCTTCATAAGGATTGGGGTAGCCCTCTCTGCGCAAAATCGTTTGAATAGGTTCAGCCAAAACCGCCCAATTTGCATCTAAATCTGAGGCAATTTTAGGATGATTTACCAACAATTTACCCAAACCTTTTTGCACTGAAGTCAAAGCCAGATAGGAAAAACCAAAGCCCATGCCCACATTTCGTAATAAAGTAGAGTCGGTAAGGTCGCGCTGCAAGCGAGAAACAGGCAGTTTTTGGCTCAAAAATGCCAAAATAGCAGTCGACATTCCGCAATTTCCTTCGGCATTTTCAAAGTCAATAGGGTTAACTTTGTGCGGCATTGCAGAAGAACCCACTTCTCCTTCTTTGGTTTTTTGCTTAAAATATTCCTTCGAAATATATAACCAACAATCTTGGCACAAGTCAATAAGGATAGAATTGATGCGCTGAACACAATGAAAAATGCGTGCTAATCCATCGTAATGCTCAATTTGAGTCGTTGGAAAAGAGCGTTCTAAGCCCAAACAATCGCTTACAAAGGTAGAAGCAAATCCATGCCAATCTTGTTGCGGATAAGCAACATAATGTGCGTTCAGGTTTCCTGTTGCTCCCCCAAATTTTGCAGGATAAGGAAGTTCTTGCAATTCCGCGATTTGCTTCTCTAAACGTGCCACAAATACTGCAAATTCTTTTCCCAAAGTTGTAGGCGAAGCAGGCTGCCCATGTGTATAAGCAAGCAAAGGAATCGCTTTCCAATCGTGGGAATAGGTACGCAACATCTCCACAATTTGATTCATCAATGGCAAATAAACTATTTCTATAGCATCTTTCATCATGCGTGGAATGGCAGTGTTATTGATGTCTTGAGAAGTCAATCCAAAGTGAATAAACTCCTTATTATCAATTAATTGCTGATGTGAACTTGCATCTATTTTTTCTTTAATAAAATATTCTACCGCCTTCACATCATGGTTTGTTACCTGCTCAATTGCTTTCACTTGTTTGGCATCATCTCCGCTAAAATCAAGGTAAATGCTACGCAAAAAGCCCAAAGATTCACTAGAAAGTGCTTCAAAATTAGGCAAAGAAATGCGGGTATTGAGCGCGATGAAATACTCAATTTCTACCCAAACTCTGTATTTAATTAAGGCAGCTTCGGAAAAATAAAGTGCCAAAGGCTCGACTTTGCTTCTATATCTGCCATCGAGCGGTGAAATCGCGGAAAGTGTGTGCATATTTTTAATTATCTGTTATCAATTAAGTACTAGGTAAGAATTAGTTTATGTTAATATCTTTATTTAAAATATTGGTAATAAATGAATTAACATAATTTCCCATTCTCAATTATTAATTATCCATTACTTACCTGTAAATGTTTGATAATGAAAAGTTACTTTATTTATCAAATAACAAACTATCACTAATTCGCTTCGGCAAAGTAGGCAAATTACGTCTTTCAATGAGATAAGTGGCGAGTTCGGCAAATTCGCTAAAAATGCGGTGGCGATTAAGTGCGCCTTGCAAATATCCTTCTTGATTTTTGCCTTCTTTGTTAATGCCGCCCGTTCCTACACGAATCCCAATCATACGGCTAACCATCATCAAATGGCGATAACGAAAAACCGAAATCGTTTCGTCAATTTCGAGCAAAGTGGTAAGCAACTGGTAAGGCTGAACGAACAAAGGATATTGACGATAAGCGGTGATAATCAAGGCTGCTTGCAAGGCTTTGGGCGTAAGTGCGCCATTCCCGTCTTGAAAAAACAACTGATTAAAAGTTTCTAAGCGTTGTTCTTTGTTCTCGTATTCGTTCAAACTGTTCAAAAATGCCTCACGATAATTTACCCAAAAACGCTTAGAATCCCAACTTGTATCTTGCAAAATGGGCGCACGTTCTAGCCATTTTACGACTAATTGCTTTAACGTAGGTTCGCTCTCTGCTTGATTGATTCGCTCATAATCTGCTTGTGGAAAACCACCTACATCTGTGCGTTTATAATATTCTCCGCCATGTCGTTGCTTCATTTCAAGCCCTAGTTTTGCCTCAATCACTTTAAATTGAACACTTTGAAAGCCTGAAGCGGGGGTAAGAAAGTTGCGAAATTCCAGAAAATCTTGCGAACTCATGGTTTCCAAAACATCAATTTGGTTGGTCAATAACTTCCAAATTTCATTTACTCTTTGCAAGCGATGAATAATCAAGCCCAAATCGTCAGAATTGTCATCAATGTGTTCCTTGTTTGCGATGTTTAACACAGAATTAAGTTCATGCAAAATTTGTTTGAACCACAATTCATAAGCCTGATGAATGATGATAAACAACATTTCATCATGTGCTTCAACTTGAAACTTTTGACTTTCTGGCTCTTGGCTTCCCAGTATTTTGTCTAAGTGTAAATAGTCGGCGTAATAAACGTTTGGCATAATTAAATAATATAATGGTTGTTAATAAAAAGATATAAGTTAAACCTTTTTAAAAACAGAAAGTTAAGTCCAAATGACCCTTTCTCCCACCGCAGGTATTACTTTTTTTCCTTGAATAGGTAATGATTCCAACCATTTGATAGGTGCGCTTGCAGGTTCATCAGCCAAGGGATAAGTTCCATAGTGCATAGGAAGAAATATTTTCCCCTTCAAATCGTGGAAGGCTTGTACCGCTTCGGCGGGATTTTGATGTGCTTCTTTCATCATTTTTGGTGGCTCATACGCGCCAATCGGCATTAAACACACATCAATTTTTGGAAAAAGCTTTGCTATTTCTTGAAAATGCGTATTGTAACCTGTATCCCCTGCAAAGTAAATCGTTACTTCTGGCGTTTCTATCATAAAACTTCCCCACAACACATAATTCGTATCCCACAAATAGCGACGACACCAATGCTGTGCAGGTAAATAAGTGATAGTTAAATCTTTATGACGAATGAGTTGGTATTGTTGAAACCAGCCCGCTTCTTGATATTGGGTAGGATTGATGATGTTTTTTAGCCAACGATTCATTCTAAGAGAAGTTAAAACAGTGGCTTGCGGGTTATTTTTGAGAATTTTCTGAAAAGAGGGAAGGTCTAAATGGTCGCGGTGGTCGTGAGAAAGTAGCAGATAATCCACTTGTTGAATGTCGGAAATTTCGCAGGGAATCCCCACTTTTCGCCTCAAAACCAAAGAATTGGCATAACAAGGGTCTGTCAAAAAGGTAATGCCATTAATTCGAAACAAGAAACTTGCGTGTCCCATCCACCAAATTCCATCTTCTTTAGACCGAAATAAATCTCGATTTTTGACCAAAGCGGGGGCATATTTGTCCTCTTTTTTCTCCTTTTTCAACGGTTTTTCCCCCAACTGCCAATCCATGACATCAGCCAATGTTTTCATTCGAATGTGATGGTGATTGACAAATCTATCGTTAATTAACAAATTGCCCGCATAACCTTCTTGAATGGTAGGTAAGTTAGGATTAGACAAATAGGTTTTGGTGTGCATATAATCTGTTTAGAAATTTCTTCGCAAAAACTAAAGCACTAAGCTTGGTTTTGTATTTCGCTGGGCAAAGGTAAGCCGAAATGCAAAAAAATACAAACGGCTTTTCCTACAATGCTTTCAGGGCTGAGCAATGCCCAGCCCTAAAAACATCGCAAAGATGCTATTACAAATAAATGATTCGCTCTTAATGCACCGTTTAAAAAAAATTTTACTGTTTTTGTGGGCTGGTCATGCTGTAAGCATCTTATCAAACCTAGCTTGAACACAATGAGTGATAAGATGCTTACAGCATGACAACTAGGGAAAATGCAATAAACCTTAATTTACGCTGTACTTAATTATCTCGCAAGACATGAAAATTACATACGACACTATGTGTCCCCGTAGAATCCGTATAAGTTTTTGTAAAATTCCCGTCTAAATACTCGCCCTGAACTTGCGCTAAATGTGTGATATTCACAAGTGTACCTGAAAGATAATCCATAAATGTATTAGGTAAATTGTTGGTAGTAATATAATAAGCACTTTGGTTTGGTTTAAAGCCAATCATAAGATTTCCTACCATTACACTATTATCCATTGAAATAAGGATAGTAGAACCAGGAAACGCTGAGTTGTCCGATACATTGCAAGTAATACCCTCCTGGGTTACATGATACAAGTTTCCATCTATCTCATAATCAAAGTATTCATTTGTATCCCCTATATTATTTCCACAAATGGTTACATTGCCTATATCTATTGTGCCATTTTGGAGGGTTACCTCTATTGAATTACTTGCGAGCATCGTAGAAAAGTTATTGGCTTTAACAGAAACTTGAGTAGAAGTTCCACAATAAGGAACATAAACATCAATATCTGAGGAATTAATCGGCATATATATATAATAATTGCTACCTTCTTCTTGAACTGTAAGCATACCGTTTGTTAGTGCTAAGGGATCGCCATTGCAGTTTATAATTTTCCCTACCAAGTGCGTTTCCCCACCATAAGTAGAAACAACAATGTTACCCAAATCTAGGTTGCCTGTTGTAGTTTGAATAGGGCTAGGATATGTCCATGCCCCACAAATACTCATGGAGGAGAGGGTTAGGCTTTGATTGGCTGGGACAATCCCTTGAACCACGCCCTCTGAATTAGTAACTCCGCTTGTAGTCCCATAATTTGCAGAGCCTAAGAATACTGTTACGTTAGGAATAGGGGTTCCGTTGCTATTCACAACTCTTAACTTAATCGTCCCTTGTTGTGTAGGCACATCGCAGTTCCAAAAGGAAAAATGACTTACTTCGCCTACCCATTTGCCATTTTGGAGCGTAGCAAAGCCTTCTTTTTCCCAAAAACCAATTTTTGTATCAAAATACCAAAGCGGCATTTCCCCCTCATGCGAAAGGTTTGGGACTGCAGGCAAAGCAATGGTAGCTTTTTTCCCTGCGGCTACTTGTAAAGGCAAGCCATCTTGGTCAAATAACTCTACGGCAATCATTCCAAAAGTTTGCAACAAATGGCGGGTGTTTTTTTCATCATATCCCAACAAAGCGCCAGGCATAATTTCTTGTAAATCAGCAGCATTGGGCGAAAGATAACGACCTACAACCATAATTTCGCCTGAATAAGGGCTGCCATTATCGTACATCACGCCATTGGGTGGCAAAGAAACACTCGCACCTTCAATTTCGACTGTTCCACCTTCAGTAGCAGAAATATAGCCTTGAATTGCTTTGGGTAATAATTTGATTTTTACGTAGTTAACACTGTTTTCTTGTACCCAAAAGGTGCGGCTTGCAGAAAAAAAATCGCGGTCATTGCTAACTTTTACATAACTATAAGGCGCTTTGAGAGTAACGTCATAAAAGAAAAAATTACCATTTACGTCAGCTTTTGTAACAGAGCCATCAGACAAACGAACTTCTGCGTAAGATGCAGGCGTTTGCTCATCAATATAGACTCGCCCTGCTACCGATGCTTTCACGAGTTTGCTTGTCATGCTGTCGTCAAAAGGCAGTTCTTTTTCCCTACAAGTTGAAAAAGTGAGTAATATCCATATTGCAAATGCAAATGGGAAAATGTGTGTTACTTTCATAAAATTTGTGCATTAAAAGTGAGGAGTGTGTATTTCCTCATTAGACGAAAATCCACAACAATTTGCTGCTTAATCTTCTGTGATTTATCTCTACCTGTTAGTTTTTGAAAAATTATCCGCATTTTGATAAAAATAAGTTCAAAATTTCTAAATTTGTGGGATATTTTCCTTTATTTTACGAAAAAAATACGCATGGACATATTTATTCTTTTGATTGCTTTTTTACTGGGCTTATTGGTTGGGGTAATTTTTTGGTTTTGGAGTAAAAATCAACTGCAAATGCAAAGTGTTCGGCTAACGGCTGAGGCGGAACATTTGAAAAAACATTATACCGAGCGCGTGAATGACATTCAAAAATTGAATGGCGACTTACAGGCTTTGCATCAAAAAAACCTACAACTTTTGACTGAAAAAACGCGAATCACCACAGAAATGGAAGGTTTTCGCAAAATGATGAATGAAAAAGCGCAAGAAACCAATCAGTTGCAACAACAATTTCGCACGGATTTTGAAAACCTCGCAAATCAAATTTTAGAAAAGAACACGATAAAACTGGCTTCTTCACAAGAAACTTCTTTAACAAATTTACTCAATCCTTTGAAAGAACGACTACAACATTTTGAAAAACGCGTGGAAGAAAGTTATGGCGAAGAAGCAAGGGAGCGTTTTCATTTGAAAAAAGAATTGGAAAGCCTGTTAAAATTGAATCAACAACTGGGAGAGGAAGCGCGAAATTTAACGCAGGCATTGAAAGGCGATAGCAAAATGCAGGGGAATTGGGGGGAAATGATTTTGGTGAAAATTTTGGAGAACTCGGGGTTGCGAGCGGGAGAAGAATTTATTGTACAAGGAAAAGAAATGACTTTGATGAATGAAATGGGCGAGCGATTACAACCCGATGTAATTGTACAACTTCCTGAAAAAAAGCACGTTATCATAGATTCTAAAGTTTCGCTTACGGCTTATGAGCGTTATATTTCCGAAAATTTGGCAGCGGAAAAGGAGAAACATTTAAAGCGACATTTGGATTCGCTTACTACCCACATTCAGCAATTAAGCAGTAAACATTATCATCAAATTCAAGGCTTGACCGCCCCCGACTTCGTGTTGTTGTTTATGCCTTTGGAATCGGCTTTTAGTTTGGCGATTCAAGCAAAACCCGATTTGTTTCAATTTGCTTTTGATAAAAAAATTGTGGTGGTCAGCCCTACAACTTTGTTAGCAACGCTAAAAACAGTGGCTTCGATTTGGAAATTGGAATATCAAAATCAAAATGCCGCAGAAATTGCAAGGCAAGGCGGTTTGTTATATGATAAATTTGTGATGTTTATTGAGGAATTGGAAAAGGTGGGAAAACATATTAAAAGCACGCAAGATACTTATGACCAAGTATTTAAACGCCTCAACATTGGGCGCGATAGCCTGATTTCTCGTGCTGAAAAATTAAGAGAATTGGGTGTGAAAAACAATAAATCCTTGAAAATGAGGGGAGAAGAAGAATTGTAAAAAAGAGACTGTTTCAAAAGGCTAATTCACAAAAAGCATTATTCATTTTGATTGCTTTTTTATTATGTTCTATGTGAAAAGTTCGGAACTCTTCGAAGAGTTCCGAACTTTTTTTGACAGCCCATTTTCGTATGCAAACAAATAATTTGACTAAATATCGTCTGTATTTTTAGGCGTGGGTTTTACAGGTTTTGCGGGCTTTGTAGGTTTACTTGGCGGAGTAAGCGAACGCGTTTTATCAGTAGTAGCTGGTTTCAACTTCCCTAATAAACTTTTCGCCTCGGCATTGCCTTTACTCGCTGCATTTTCCAACAATTTGCGCGCTGTGGTGCTATCTTTTGCCGTTTTATTTTTTAGCAATAAAAATCCATGATAATATTGCCCCGAAGTCCAGCCTTTTTCTGAAGATTTCGCCGCATATTTTAAAGCATTTCCGCCATCAGTTTTACCTGCAAGTCCTTGATTATGAATATAAGAAAGCAAATATGCACCCTCACCATCAAGGTTATTTCCTACACTTTCAAGGGCTTCTTTCACCGCTTGAAAATCTTCAGGTTTACGAGATTGCGTAGCCGTTTTGCTGTAATAACTTTTTGCCTCTGTTAATAATTGCGCAGGAGAATAGCCTCTTTTCACGAGTGAAACGCGACTTTCTACGGTTAAATTGCCCTCTTTTCGTAGCCCTCCCCCATTTTCAACTGCTGCAACCTCTCCGTCTCTTTGCACAATCACAGGTGTGCGATTGTCCGTTTTCGGTTTTTCGATGATAGGTTTATTTTGATCTTTAATACTGGGTTCGTTTGTAGTAGGTGGTGGCGAAACAGGTTTTACCTCATGTGGCGTACCTGGGCCAATTTTTTCCTTCGTATAAGTAC
>JBJXHA010000249.1:0-8656 GCA_046160275.1 Bacteroidia bacterium
CATGAACTCAAAATTAAAATTAACTGGAAATTCGATAGAAACGCCGCTAGAGATGTACTCAATAGACATTATACTAAGATTAATAAGGTAAATATAAAATATAAGAAAACTTAATTTACAGTGTATTTAGCGCAAATTAGTGTTAAATTTTCTTTTGTATTTGAAGATGTAAAAACTTATCTCTATCTTTGCACTTTCTTTTACAAAGTACTTTGATTGTATGAAAGTATATATTTTAAATGGACCCAATCTGAATTTATTAGGTAAACGCGAGCCTGAAATTTACGGGAACGAAACGTGGGAAGACATTTTGTTATTTTTGCGAAATACTTTTCCCGAATATGAACTGCTTGATTTTCAGTCGAATGTCGAAGGGGAATTAGTTACTTATTTACAGGGTTTGCTCCATTCAGATGCGGCGGCAGTGTTAATCAATGCAGGTGCGTATTCGCATTATAGTTATGCTTTGCACGATGCACTCAAATTGCTTTCGATTCCTAAAATTGAGGTACATCTCTCCAATATTTTTCAAAGAGAGGCTTTTCGGCACCATTCTGTTTTGTCGGCAGTGTGTGAAGGAGTCGTTTCTGGTTTTGGAAAATACAGTTATGCGATGGCACTTTTTGGTTTACCTGCTTTTGTAAAGAAAGGTTGAGCCATTACCTAATAAAATACTTGCATTAAATTCTCAAATCTTCTTTATCTTTGCAAAATTTTCATACACATTTCTTCTATCATGCGTAAAGAAATTCTCTTATATATTGTTTTGCTTCTTTGGATGGGACTTACCCCTAACACCACATTTGCGCAACTTCCGCCATTTGGACTGCCGGGAACTACTACCCTTCCGCAAGGCATGAACCCTCAAACAGGTTTTCCTAATACACAAGGTACAAATCCTCAAACAGGTTTTCCCAATACACAAGGTACAAATCCTCAAACGGGTTTTCCTAATACACAAGGTACAAACCCTCAAACAGGTTTCCCTAATACGCAAGGTACAAACCCTCAAACAGGTTTTCCTAATACGCAAGGCTCAGGGGCATTTAGCCAAAATAATGTTCCTCTTCCCATTGATTCTACCAAACAACTTCCCGATTATGAGCAAAGAATGAAAGAACTCATGGAGAAGGGAATTAGCGAAAAACAACTAACTAATTCTTCCCAAAAGACACAAGATTCTCTTCTCAATGTATTGAAAAACTTGGATAAATCTGTGTCATCTACCCCAATAGCACCTAAAACGCCCAAACTCCCCCCCAATACAGCTGTTTTTACCCGATTAGATTCCAGCCTTTTGACAATTATAAACCAAGATACAATTCGATATTTGTCTTATAATCAGGACTCTGCGCGTTTCGACACTTTAATTTATTTGCAACAAGGTACGATAAAGAAAAAAACAGTAGAGGAACTAATTGCGTCTGCCGTTTACGGGCATCATTTGTTTGTAAAACCTATGCAGTTGTCAAAACCTGACAGTACTTCCTATGTTCCAACAGACGACTATGTTATCCAACCTGGTGATGAGTTTGGGGTTTCTGCTTGGAATGAAACTTATATTTCAGAGTTCTTACGCGTAGAAAATGACGGTACTGTTTCGCGGCAGTATGTGGGCAAAGTATTTGTGGGAGGTTTGTCCTACAAAGACGCAAGAACTATTTTAGAAAAAGCATATAGTAATTTTCTGCCAGATGGGTCAAGAATTAAGGTTCGGCTAGTCAAAAATACAAGAACTCAAAATGCGATTACTATTGTGGGAGAGGTAAAGCAGGCAGGTACGTTTTACCTCCCTCCTTATGCCACTGTTTTTGATGCTTTGTATGCAGCAGGAGGTATTACAGAGCTAGGAACAGTGAGAAGTGTTTACGTCAAGCGTTCGGGAAAAACGATAAAAACCCTAGACTTATATGACTATCTAATTAAGGGGAATATCGAACCTATTTACCTAAAAAATGGAGATTACGTTTTTGTTCCTGTTTCAGGCGATATTGTGCGGATTAGAGGTTCAGTAAAACGCCCGATTCGCTATGAGATGAAAGAAAATGAAAGCATACAAGACTTAGTAAAATTTGCAGGAGGGTTCAATTCGTCAGCTTACACTTCTATACTTCAAATCACACGATTAGAAAATGACCAAAAGAAAATCTTAAACGTTGATTTTAGGAATGGAGGAAAATTGCAAGATGGCGATGTGGTTGATGTTTCTATGATGAGCACAGAGTTAATAAATTTTGTGGAGATAAAAGGTTCTGTTATTCGCCCAAATACATATCAATATTATCAAGGAATTTCGCTAAAAGAATTGGTAAGGCTTGCGGGTGGCTATCATAGAACAGCTTACTTAGATAAGGCATACATTGTTCGCATACCCAAAGTAGGAAAAATAGAATACTTGCCTGTTAATCTGAACACAGAGAACCCTAACCTTCAACCTATGGATTTGTTAGTGGTTCTTGATGATACGATTTTTAATAAGCGTAAATATATTCAAGTGATGGGAGAGGTAAGAAAAGGGGGGAGATTTCAAACTTCTCCTAATATGACCTTGAAAGATGTTTTATATTTGGTGGAAGGATTGAAAGAAAATGCAAAATTAGAGAACCTTGAATTAGGGTATTTTAGCTACAAAGGGCGAACAGAAGCAAAAGAAAAAGATATAAATGTGGTAAACCCTGAAAACAATGAGGATATTCCGAACACAATGGCGAGGCGAATTTCAGTTACGAAAGATTGGCAAAATGACAAAAGCTTAGACACAATACTTATTGGTGACTACCGCTACTTAAAAGTATATTCTAAGTATGATTACATTGATGAGTATAAATTAAATGTTTTTGGTTCGGTGCGCAAAAAGGGTACCTTTAAACTAAACAAAACCATGACATTAAAAGATGTTTTTTATTTGGTGGGAGGCTTAAAAGACGATGCAAATTATGATAATATAGAGCTTGGCTATTATAAGACGGGCAATATGAAAGACCCTAATTTTGCACGCGAAGCCGAAAAAGGGGAAGTGCCTTTTGTAGAAACCAAAACACGACGCATTTCTATCAAACCAAATTGGGAAAAAGATTCTACCTTAGATAGTATTTTTGTTTATAACTATCGCTACGTAAAAGTATATTCGAGGTATGAAAATGAAAAGAAATATGATTTCAGCGTGTCAGGAGCCGTCCGTACAAAAGGGACTTTTCAATTGAACAAAACCATGACATTGAAAGATGTGTTATACCTCGTCAATGGCTTAAAAGAAGATGCAAATTATGATAATTTAGAATTAGGCTATTATGAATATCTAGGAAATGAGAACGACCCAAACATTAACCTTGACATGAAAGAGGGAACGCTGCCTTTTGTGGAAACGCAAACGCGTAGGCTTTCTATTCAAACAGATTGGCAAAAAGACCCAGAACTTGATACAATCCTACTTTATAAGTATCGTTACCTAAAAGTGTATTCAAGGTACGAGGAGTATAAAACCTTTTCTATTCAAACAAGTGGAGCTTTTAAAAAGGCTAGAACTTTGCAGTTAAATCCCACCTTAACCCTAAAAGATGCGATTTATTTATCGGGGGGATTAAAAGAAAATGCAGACCTCAGCAGCATTGAGCTGCGCTATTATAAGGGGTACGAAGACAAAGACATTAGCAAAATTAACCTCGCCGATTTACCCAAAGAAAGTGCGACTTTACGCATTATATCCGCAAATGAAGACTGGCGGAATGACCCTAGTTTGGACACAATTAAGCTAGAGGGCTATAATTTTATTAAAATCTACGACAAAGAGGAATTTGTGCTGAATCGAAAATTGCAGGTAAGCGGAGTTGTGCAGCAAAGCCAAACAATTACTTTGTCTAAATCTATGACATTAAAAGACGTTTTTTACTTGTGCGAGGGCTTAAAAGTGTCAGAAGAAACTAGCCATTGGATTGACCTATATTATTATGTTCCTGTTCAAGAAAGGGGAAATTTGAACATGAAAGCCCAAATAAACGGTATCAGACGCTTGCTAATTGGCAAAGACTGGCGCAACGATAACCGACTAGATTCGATACTTGTTTTTCCTTTTGAAAAAATTGTGGTGCATGGGCAAAATGAGTTCCTTTTTACGGGTGATGCTGAAATTAAAGGGGTCGTGAATAGCCCTGGCAGGTTTAATGTTGCCCCTAAAATGACCTTAAAAGATGTTTTGTATTTGAGTGGGGGAACAAAACTTGAAACGGATTACCATAACATCGAAATTTCGCGGGTATTGAAGTTAGAAAATACAAATGGGCAAATTGAAACAACCCCCGTTATTATGCAAAAACTCGTTATCTCCCAAGATTGGCAAAATGATGAGAAAATAGACTCTGTTTTTATTTATCCTTTTGATATTATTTATGTGCGCCCAAATCCTAATTTCAAATTACAGCAAAATGTAAGCATTGAAGGGGAAATTACAGTACCTGGCGAATATCCCAAACTTAGACCTAATGAGCGTATTTCTTCTTTGGTAAAACGAGCAGGAGGCGTAAGTAAAGTAGGTTTTCCCGCAGGAGCAAAATTAATTCGTAAAGCAAATCCTATTTGGGAAATTCAAAAGCAGGGACGTTTGCAAACTATTTTACAAAAAGAGCGCATACGCTTTTTGCAAACACAAGAAAAAGCCGCCGCCCTAGACCGAGCTGCCGCCTTGCCAGAAAACCCCCTAAATTCACAGGTTACTACCACAGAAACGAGTGGTAACCAAGAACGAAAACTTGCCCAAGAGTTTAATTTGGGGAATGACGAACAGCTGATTACCATTCAACTAGATAAAGCGATAAAAAGACCAGGGGGACGCTATGACTTGACCTTGCAAGAAGGAGACCGCATTATTATTCCACCTGCTAAACAAACCGTAGAGATTCGTGGAAATGTATTGGACTCAACCTCTATCGTTTTATTTGACAAAAGAAATACGAGTTTTAAAAACTATGTGAATTTAGCAGGGGGCTTTGGCAAGCGTACTGATAGAAATGAATGTGTAGTTATTTATCCAAACGGGACTTCAAGAAAGGCTGAACGCGTTTTGTTTTGGCATAAATACCCAAAAGTAACAGACGGTGCAGTGATTTATGTCCCACGCAAACCCGAAAATCGTGGGCAAAACTTCGCTACACAATTTGCGCAGTTTGGACCCACCTTAAAAGAACTCACGGCTGATGCCATGTCTATTTTGTCTTTGATTTTATTAGTAAGAACTTTAACTCAATAAGTTACTAGGTAAAATGAGCGATTTCACCCTTGAGATTTCTCATTTTACCGCTTTTATTGAAAAAATATATGGAGCAACCAGTTAATGTATTAGCCCTTGTGCTTTCCTACCTAAAACTTGTTTTGCGTAGGTGGTGGTTATTGTTGTTATTTGCGTTTGGTTTTGCAGTAATGAGTACTTACTCAGCACTCAAAAAAGACGTGAGTTATACCTCTACAACCATTATTCATGGGCAGAAGGTTTCTAGCCCTTCCGATCCTATCGCTGCTATTTTTTCGGGAAGTATTTCTATGACCGAAAATAATGAAATGATTGGGGTAATCACAAGCCGTAGAATGAGTGAGATGGTCGCATCTGACACGATTCAATGGGAAGGAAAACCACAACCGATTTGGGCTGTTCACAAAAAATTACACCCTACTAGTTTTAATATCCTATCTTGGCTTAATTCAAAATTGGTTTCGGCTGCCTCAACGCCCTCTCCAACATCATCTGAACCTGCAAAAGAAAAGAATATTGTAACAGACAAAAATCACCCTGTGATTAAGATGGAGGCGATTCAGGCAGCAAGTGGTATGCGAAAGGCTTTGCTAGTTGAGGAAAATGAATTTGGCATGGTTAAGATGCAATACACGGACATTAACCCCGCTTTTGTCAAAGCGGTTAGTTATCGTTATATGGAAAGAGTGCTGGATTATTATGAAAGTTCAAAAACCCAAAAGGCGAGAAAAAATTACGAATTTTTGGTAAAAAGAACAGACTCCGTGAAGCGAATGATGACAGGGAATATGTATAAAGCAGCAAAATATGAAGACCAAAATAAATACCGTATTTTGATGGAGCAAGAAATTCCACTACAAACCATGCAAGGTGAATCACAGATTCTCAACGCTATGTATTCGCAACTTATCCCTATGCGCGAGGCTGCACTCAATCAAATGTTACAAGATGCCCCTTCTATTCAAATTTTGGATTATCCCGATCCACCATACGAAGGAGGACGAGGACCTATTATTATTTCTGTACTTATTGGGGCGGTTATAGGCTTGGTTTTAGGTGCAATTGTAGCAATCCTTCCTATGTTAATCAAGGATTTAAAAGGGTATTTAAAAGTTGCGCTAAATAGTTGATAGGTGAGGATACGTAAAAAGTTCGGAACTCTTTGAAGAGTTCCGAACTTTTTTACGTAGAACATTATAAAAAGCGAATGGTGAAACCTTTCTATTTTTCAAAAATTGCCGTTTTAAGGTAGCCTCATCATTTTACACCACCCATAAAATTATCACCTATTAGCTTTCAGTTATCATTTAAAATAAATGTCTTCAGCTCCACAAATTTTCTCCCCTTCACGCAAATAAATTCGCTCTAATTGCATCAACGCTGCGATTGCTACCTGTGAATAATTTTGACAAGCCACTTGAAAACCGCCATGCGAAGTTCTCCACAACCTTTCAATCATCCAACGACCTCCTGCTGAGGGCGCAAAAGAATTTAAAGCTGGACGAACATTTCCTGCGCCCGCATGATAAATATGCATTACAAGTAATCGAAACCACAAATCCGAAGGCTGATAAGAAATTCCTCTCGCATCAAGCATCGCCTTTGCTTGCGGAATACACACCCTTTGCATGAAACGTGCTGCCCCTTGTGCCGATTTTACCAAGTCATGCCTTTCGTCTGTATATTTATTTACCGTCAAACCTACCGAAATTGCCACTTCTTTCATCAATTGAAAATGTCCCGCAGCTCCTGCAGGTGAAACACGGCTTGCCCCTGGACTCTCAATTAACATAATCGTTTGCGCATACCAAGGGTCTGTTCCCTCCGCAATAAAAATATCAATCGCTGTACCCAAATAAGGCATCGTTTCACGTAATAAATAATAATTGCTTTTGCCTCCTGTTACCGTAACTTGCGAAGCCGACACAAAACCATGATGCGCCTTTACACTGTCCTTAAAAATACTTTTACGCTCAACACTCACAGAGTCATATTTTCTGGAAGGAATTACCCCTAAAATTTCACGCTCTGTTGTTTGATTTACAACGCAATACTTCGGACTAAGTGTCATAATTTCGGACCAAAACATCGGCTGCTGCAGTGTGTCCCAACCTTGTGTGAAAATCTCTTCATTTCTGACAATTTTGAAACAAGAGCCACTATTTTTGGTACTAAACGTTACCACGCGGTTGGTGTATTGGGGGGATAGTTTGCTTTTTACCGCCTGAATAATATCCATAGGCGTTCCCGAACTTAGGAACGGAATTGCGGCGGCTAACAACCAGTGAAATTTCTTTGTTTTGAGGATTGTCTGCATAAGTGAAGGAAAATAAATGTGAAATCGTCCACAAGAAAGATAGCAAATATCGCACAAAAACGGCGATTTTGGGCATTTTTTTTATAAAAAAGAAAGAAATTATTGAGCGCAGCGTGATGAGTATCAAAACAAGTAAAAAAGAACCCTTTTTGTTCTTTTATTGCTGATAAATTTCTCCTTTTTTGCTAATATTGCTTTTGGTAAGTTAGGAGAATCCTGTGTACAAACAAAGCCTAAGAAAATAGCGTTTACACGTATAAATTCAATTATTTATCATCAACATAGTCATTCTATTTTTATGCAATACAAATTATTCGGGAAAACAGGGTTAAAAGTATCTGAACTTTGTTTAGGTACGATGGGCTTCGGCACGGAATGGGGCTGGGGTGCGGATTTTGAAGCTTCCAAGGCGATTTTTGATGCCTTTGCGCAAGCGGGTGGAAATTTCATCGATACAGCAAATCTTTACACAAATGGTACTTCTGAAAAATTTATTGGCGATTTTATTCAAGCTGACCGCCACCATTTTGTGATTGCTACTAAATACGCGCTGCACGACAATCAAACGAATGTCAATGCTTCGGGTAATAACCGAAAAAACATGATGCGTTCTGTAGAAGCCAGCCTCAAGCGATTACAAACGGAATTTATTGATGTTTTGTATCTTCATGCTTGGGATGCAATTACGCCTTATCAAGAGGTGATGCGGGGTTTAGATGATTTGATTCGACAGGGGAAAGTGAATTACATTGCCATTTCAGATACGCCTGCTTGGGTGGTGAGCAAAGCAAATTTATATGCAGAACTCAACGCAATGAGCTCTTTTGCAGGCTTGCAAGTGGAATATAGTTTACTCCAACGCACGCCTGAACGCGACCTGATTCCGATGGCAATTTCGGAAGGGATGACGCTTTTACCTTGGGCACCACTTGCGGGAGGTGCATTAAGTGGTAAATATTTGAAAGGAGAGAAAGGGCGTTTACCTGAAAAAAGCGCAAGATTAAATGAGCGAAGCATTGCGGTTACCCAAGAAGTTGTGGCGGTTGCAGCAGAATTGGAATGTGCGCCTGCTCATGTTGCCCTTGCTTGGACAATGC
>JBJXHA010000250.1:0-3914 GCA_046160275.1 Bacteroidia bacterium
AAAGCAGAATCCAGAGTTTTCTAAAATTCTAAAAAAGCAAAAAATAGCAGGTATTTTTTGCTCACCTCCTTCCGTTGGACAAATTGATTATCACGAACAACACGCTTATGCTTATGACCTTCTTGGATTTAAGCGTAAGGATGATTTAGAAATTGGTCCACTTTATAAGGGACAAGGAATGGAAGCTCGTCGTTCATATGCACAAGGAATTGCGGATGTGTTGAATAATTGCAAGCAATATCTCAAGACGGATTTTGATATATTCCTTGTGGCGAATGATAAATATAATCTCTATCCAGAAATTGCGGAGAAGGCGGGAATGAAGATTGTGAATCAGTTTAAGCGACCAGTATTAAACCGTACGGAACGCGATCGAAATCCGTATTCAGAAATTATATTTCATTTTAAATTAAAATAATTCTATGGCTTTATCTAAAGAACAAATTACAAGTGTTGAAGAAGTTTTGAAAGCAAGTTTGCGTAATAAGTTTCAAAACTATAAACCAGAACCGGCATCAATGCCTTTTCATACACGCTTACTTGGAAAAGATCGTCTCGCTTTATATTCTTTTATTCATTCTCTCAATACTAATTTTGGTACAAGTATTTTTGAGCCAGTTGGTCTTGCTCTAGCGCAAAAGAATTTTAGAATGGCTGTTTCTCAAGCCACCGCCGGAAATCAAATCAGTGCTGGCGCACAAGTTGAAATTCAGAAAATTATTGACGGTCTCATTACAGCAACAAGCACTCCGAACAAAGCAGAGGAAATTGAAAGAATACGAAAAGTCTGTCAAACCGGCGACATGATTAAAGTAAAACCAACAAAAGTTGATTTAATGTTTGAATCAAAAGACGGAGCCTATTTCTTTTTTGATATTAAAACAGCAAAACCAAACGCTGGTGGTTTCAAGGAATTTAAACGCACACTACTTGAATGGGTTGCTGTGGTTTTGGCAAATAAACCTGACGCGGTAATAAATACTTTTATAGCAATTCCATACAATCCTTACGAACCAGAACCATATACCCGTTGGACAATGCGAGGAATGCTAGATTTGGAAAATGAGCTTAAAGTAGCAGACGAGTTTTGGGATTTTCTTGGTGGTAAAAATACCTACAAGGATTTACTCGACTGTTTTGAGAGAGTTGGTATTGAGTTGAGAGATGAAATTGATGACTACTTTAAGCGCTTTATTAACAAGAAATAGCCGCCCATTCCCGCTCCGCCGCACTCACTTCTGACCAAGTATCTCTTTGTGACCCTACAGGGAGTCGAACCCTGCTTTAAAGCTTGAAAAGCTTTCGTCCTAACCGATAGACGATAGGGCCATTTTAATAGTACTACGATACCTGCCCGCTCACTCACGAAGTGAGGGCAGGCGGGGACGATAGGGCCATGTTTCAGACAAAAAGCAGTATAACAAAAATATCAAAATTAGCAAGTGGGGAATTGAACTGTGGAAATAATAAAAGTGCTATAGTTATTTTATTATTCTAACCAACGTTTCTATGCAAAATCCATTCGAAAACGCACTCAACCAACTCGCTCGAGCAGCTACTGTACAAGCTTTTCCAGAGAGCTTTATGAATCGCCTCAAATCTCCAGAACGAGAAGTGCGCGTTAGTATTCCTGTAGCTATGGACGATGGCACAGAGCGTATTTTCGAAGGATATCGAGTCGAACACAATAGTCTTCGTGGTCCCTACAAAGGCGGAATACGTTTTCACCAAGATACAGATATACATGAAGTAAAAGCCCTTGCGCTTTGGATGACGATGAAATGCGCGGTTGCAAATATTCCAATGGGAGGTGGAAAGGGTGGTGTTACGGTTGACCCAAAGCAACTTTCAAAAAATGAAATCGACAAACTTTCTCGTGCTTGGGTGCGCGGAATGTTTCCGATACTTGGACCACACAAAGACGTCCCTGCCCCAGACGTAAATACCAACTCTGAAGTCATGCGTTCTATGATTGATGAATACGAAAAGCTTTCAGGAGAAATGTCAGGCGCTACTTTTACTGGCAAGCCACTTGATAGAGGAGGTTCCGAAGGTCGCACAAAAGCAACAGGACTTGGCGGTTATTATGTATTTTCTGCTCTACAAAAAAGTTTTGCATTGCCTGAAGTCTGTAGTGTCGTAATACAAGGATTCGGGAATGTTGGTGGACACGCTGCAGAATTTTTTAAAGATGCGGGACACAAAGTTGTGGCTGTTTCGGATTCAAAGGCTGCGATTTATGACAAAGACGGTTTGGATATTGCTTTGCTGCATGCTCATAAAGAATCTACCGGGAGCGTATTTGATTTCCCAGGGTCAAATCCTATTACCCCACAAGAATTACTTCTCCTTTCATGTGACGTACTTGTTCCTGCTGCACTTGAAAATCAAATCACGGAAATAAATGCTGATAAGCTGCAAGCAAAACTCGTACTCGAACTTGCAAATGGTCCAACCACGCCAGAGGCTGATGATATTTTATTTGCGAAAGGTATTTTTGTGGTGCCAGATATTTTGGCAAATGCCGGTGGGGTAGTTGTGTCGACATTTGAATGGGAACAAAATCTAAAGGGAGAACATTGGACAGAAGAAGTGGTCAACGAAAAGCTCAAGGATATTTTGACAGAGCAATCTTTGGTTATTATGCAAAAGGCGACTGAGAAAAAGACAGATTTGCGCCGAGCGGCTTTTATTGTTGCGATGGAGCGATTGCAGAAGGCGCTGGTAGAAAAGGCTTAGAATTTGATAGAAAATAGGCAAAAAGCCCTGTCCCTGGAGAAATTCAGAGACAGGGCTTTACTTTTCTTTTCAAGTATGCTATTCTGAATCCAAACCAATCCCAATTATATTTTATGTACATTTCAAAAAACACAAACATGTTTGCTCACTTGAGCAAACCAAGCCTTATGGCACTTCTTTTGGTAGAAAAAGAAGAAAGAGAAAAAGTATCACTTTCTCTTGAAGAGAACTTCCTTGCTCATTATGAAAAGGCGCAAGAGAAAGAGTTCAATTCTTGGAGGACTCAGCGACTGCAAATCTCCTTGCTCTTTTTTGGAGCAGCTTTAAGTTTTGTTGTGGCTGCTATTTTCACAAAACAAGACCTTCTTTCCTTTGGAATTGTTGGAACAGGTATGCCGGCTTTATGGTATCTGTCCCAATTTCAAAGCACTCCGAAAATTTTACTCTCGGAAAGTCAGAGGATCAATTTTGTTCAAAACTTCTTTAAGCTAATGCATAAAGAGTTGGAAACAATTTCAGATACTGAACTTTTTGACGCATTAGCAAAGAAAGTGTTTTGCTGTATTTATGAAGAGGGACGTAGTTTTAAAGAAAAAGAATTTACCCTTGCCTCGTTACTTTCTTTTGCCGATGAAGACGATCGTTTACGTGATTTTTACTCATTACTCCTAAAAAATTCTTTTTTTGTTGAAATGGTAACAGAATTCGTTCGTACATCAAATACAACAAATCAAAACATTATTGTATTCCTGGACAGGGTTTCTTATAGCTCAACAGTAAGACACCTTGCTAAAGAAGCAGCTACCCCGCTTAAGGAAACAATTTTCCATCTGGAAGAAGTCCTAGCCTAACTGTTTGAATTTTTAGTGAACCCCAACACCATAAAAAGCGTTGGGGTTTTTTCTTTTCCATTCACGTGTTAATATGAAGGAATGCAACAGAAATCCTCACCCATCGTCCTTACCGGAGACCGCCCAACAGGGAGGCTTCATTTAGGGCACTATGTTGGCTCAATTCAAAACCGCCTCAAACTCCAAGATTCCGGAGCACAATTTTTCTACATGATTGCTGATGTGCAGGCACTTACTGATAATGCGGATAATCCTACAAAAGTGCATGACAATGTACTCGAAGTAGCGCTTGACAATCTTGCATGCGGGATTGATCCACAAAAA
>JBJXHA010000251.1:0-2560 GCA_046160275.1 Bacteroidia bacterium
CCAAGATCGCCATCCGTTGTGATTCTGAAAAGGTGCTTTTTCGCATAATCCCATTTTTTGATGAAAGTTAGTGAGTTCTGTAAAAACGCTCTAATTTTAAATGGTTGCGCCGATGGGGAAGAGGACAGTCAGATTCGAAGCTATTTAGAGCCCGATCATACTTTTGAAGATTTCAATAAATATCTTACAAATGCTATACGATATGGAAATATCGGATTGTTTAAAAATTTTCTTTTAGAAATAACACATTTTTTCTTCAATACAGAAAGCAAAAATCATACCTCTGCTTTTTTACATTTGTATCGAGCATTAGAACTAATTTCATATTCTTTCCCATTATATTATGCTTCTAAATCAAAGAGTTATCATGGAACATATAATAAACTAAAAGATTTTTTTAAATCAGGAGGAGATGGTGAAAGAGCCTTTCTAAAGGATTTTGTTAATAACCACCTTTTTAGAAACGAGCCTTCTTTAGATACTCGGTTGAGTATTAAATTTACTTCTTCTAATCCTATAATTCAGAGGCAACATTTCGATGTTACATTAAAAATTGCAAACTCGCCAAAATCTGGGATAGAAATTCTTGACAATACTGAATATTCTGAAATTGTTACAAAGAGGCGATCTTTAATTAGTCTTATGATTGCAACACGAAATAGGCATTTCCACTTATTGGAAGGTGATTTTCAGGAAAATATTACATCAGTTGAATCATACTACTTTGATGACTATTTTAAGGATTTAAATATGATTTTTTGCAATTGGATAGCACAAATTTTTTTCAAAATATTACACTCTGCAATCGAACAAGAAAAATAGACCGCCATCTAACGCTTTCCTGCCAACCGCTCGCTAAGCGCAGCGGTTTGGCAGGAAAGCCCACGAAAGTGGCAATCAGAATAAATAAATAATGGAATCCAGACACCATTTTAAAAAACGGGGCCGTACCGAAAAGCCAAATGAGTAGGAAATTAAACTTAAATAAAATGAAAAGGATTCAGCAACTATTTATTCTCGCAATTTTCCTCTCTCTTATTATTACGGCATGTTCTACCTCAGATTCAGGTGATAAATTTCTGGGAAATTGGGTTCGCGGTGACAGCAAAGATTACCAATTAACAATAACGAAAGCCGGAGCAGCATGGTATTCCATTGTTGAAAGCCCCCCTGTGCAAGGTTATGGAAGGTGGACTGCTACGTATGAAAAAGGTAACCTTGTCAATAGTACCATGGTTGGCATAATTATCTCTTATTCAAATGGAAAAATAATTTATGAGGGCAGCGAATACGAAAAGTCTAACTAAAAAGGAATCTTGTGGGGAGGACAAAACGGTCTATACACTCGCAATGAACAGGAAATAGAAAATGATATATATAGTCAACGCAGAGTGGTTTTGAAGGAAGCGAGTATAGAACACTTTGAAAATCAGGGTAATCCATCCTGCAAATCTTTTCATTCACTCAAATCCAGGTATATACCGATTTCCTCCGCTTTCGCTGTTTCCAGATTTTCGCGCAAAAATGAATCTTGCTGAACTTGGCTTGGAAACTTAAGTGGAACAAAACGTGTTGGAAAATACGGAGGAACGCACACGACACACCGCTTATTTTCTGTATTTTTGCTGCCAAAAGATCGTTTCATGGCACTCCAGGACAAATATATTAACCCGTTTACCGATTTTGGCTTTAAAAAGTTGTTCGGCTCGGAACCGAACAAAGACTTGCTCATTGATTTTTTGAACCAAGTGTTGCCCGGAAAGCACAAGATTAAAGACTTGACATACGCTCGCACGGAGCAACTCGGCAACTCAGAAGCAGACCGCAAGGCCATTTTCGACCTGTACTGCATCGGCGAAAACGGCGAACGTTTCATCGTAGAGATGCAGAAAGCCAAGCAGAATTTTTTCAAGGACCGAAGCGTGTACTATTCTTCATTCCCAATTCAAGAACAGGCAAAGAAGGGCGACTGGAATTACCAGTTGGCCGCCGTATATATGGTAGGCATACTCGATTTTACTTTTTCAGAGGACGAGGTGGAGCAAGAAGTACGCCATGAGGTGCAATTGAAAGATCAAAAATGCCGGGTATTTTACGATAAGCTGACCTATATCTACTTGGAGATGCCCAACTTCAGCAAAACAGAAGGAGACTTGCAAACAAATTTTGACAAGTGGATGTATGTATTGCAACAACTCCCTTATTTGCAAAACCGGCCACAGGCGTTACAGGATAGGGTATTTCAGAAACTGTTCGAGGCAGCCGAGATAGCCAAATTCACGCCCGATGAAAAAAATAAATATGAGGAGAGTTTAAAGTATTACCGAGACTTGAAAAATGTTGTGGATACTTCATTTGATGAGGGCAAAGCAGAGGGCAAAGTTGAGGGTAAATTAGAAATCGCCCGTCAAATGAAGGCGAAAGGTATGGATTCAAGCCTTATAGCAGAGATTACCGGATTGCCAATTGATGAGATAGAAAAGCTGTAATAATATTCGCCACTTTCTATGCACTCGCTTTCATGCTTCCTAAGCGTCGGCACATCGCGAGTGCGGCAGTT
>JBJXHA010000252.1:0-2911 GCA_046160275.1 Bacteroidia bacterium
TGAGAAAAACTACTTGGGGGTTATTACTTTGCGAGATGTAGTAAAACATCTTGCAGCTATGTTCTCTGTGCAAGAAGAAGGGACAATTTTAGTGCTTTCTGTGCAACATAATAATTATTCTGTATCCGAAATTGGGCGCATTGTAGAATCTGCAAATGCACGAATTTTGAGCTTATATATCAACGAAATTCCCGACACCAATCGCTTTATGGTAACACTCAAAATCAATGTAGTGAACCCTGAGCGCGTAGTTGCCGCTTTCGAGCGTTTTTCTTACGAAATCTTGATGTCTTATTTTCGTGCCGATGCCATCGGTGATTACAAGCGAAATTTGGATATGTTATTTTGGATGATTGAGGATTAGTGAGTAAGCACTTGGTAATAATTATGGTCTTGCCTAAAAAGTTCGGAACTCTTTGAAGAGTTCCGAACTTTTTGCGTAGAACATTATAAAAAAGCAGCTATAATGAGTAATATTTTTTGTGAATTAACCTTTTTGGACAACTTCAGGTTAAAATCATTTTCCATTATTAATTATCCATTACTTACACTACCTGCATTTTCGCATATTTTAACAACAATACACGCTGCCCCATTTGGGTAAAATTCACGTTTACTTTGGCTTGTTCGCCTTCGCCCTCACGTGACATGACCTCGCCAATGCCAAATTTGGGGTGAAATACTTTTACACCTTTCAAAATTAATTCAGGTGCAGAAGGTACAAAATCTGCTGGGGGAGTGGTAGTTGTATGCGAAACTACACGTGGTTGTGTGCCTGTGCTTGGCATATTAGGAACAGATCTAGGTAAGCCCGATGCCGTAGGTATTTTATTGTATTTCAAATGTTTAGCATCTAATTCTAAAAGAAAACGACTAGGGTCATTGTACATCACATTTCCAAAACGTAAACGCGATTTTGCATAAGAAATGGTCAGTTGTTTTTCAGCTCGCGTAATTGCCACATAAAACAAACGCCTTTCTTCTTCAATTTCTGCACTTGTTTCCATCGACATTGCGCTTGGAAAAATACCATCTTCCAAACCTGCCAAATAGACCGCTTTAAATTCCAAGCCTTTTGCCGAGTGAATTGTCATCAAAGTAACATAATCGTCATCTTCTTTGCTGTCATCGGCATCAGAAAAGAGCGAAATTTCAGCTAAAAAGGCATCTAAACTAATGCTATCTTGGTCTGATTCGGTAAATTCTTTTGCCGCATTAATTAACTCCTGCACATTTTCCCATCTTGCCAAGCCTTCTACCGTTTTATCTGTGTGCAAATCTTTTAAAATACCTGAATTTTTAGAGATATAATCCACCGATTTATGCGCATCGTGTTTTTTTGCAAAGTCTTGAAAATGAATGATTAACTTCGTAAATTCTTTGACAGGATTCACAATTCTGGCGGTTAAACCTGTTTCACTAATTCTCAGCAAAGCCTCCCACAACGTAATTTTATAATGTGCAGCAAAATCTCGAATTTTTTGGAAAGAAGTTTCCCCAATTCCGCGTGCAGGATAATTAATTACGCGTTCAACTGCCTGCTCATCTTGTTGATTTACAGCCAGTCGCAAATAGGCAATGATGTCCTTGATTTCCTTGCGTTTATAAAAAGAAATGCCCCCAAACACACGATATTTAATGCCCACCCTGCGCAAACCATCTTCCAAAGCGCGAGATTGTGCATTGGTGCGATACAAAATAGCAAAATCTTTGTTAAAAAAGTTTTTGATTTGCTTCACTGCACGAATGTCATCACAAATGCGTTTTGCCTCATCTAATTCCGAATCCGCCTCAATCACTTGAATCAAATCGCCGACTTCATTGGCAGTAAAAACGTGCTTAGGAATTTGGTTTTTATTGTTTCGGATGATGCTATTTGCCGCTTCCACAATCATTTTTGTAGAACGGTAATTTTGCTCTAATTTGTAGGTTTTTAATTGAGGGTAATCTGTTTTAAAATTGAGAATGTTTTGAATATTTGCCCCGCGAAACGCATAAATACTTTGCGCATCATCGCCCACTACACATATATTATGGTGTTTACCTGCAAGTTGTTTGGTAATAATATACTGCGCATGATTGGTATCTTGGTACTCATCCACCATAATAAATTGAAACATATCTTGATAGCGTTCCAATACTTGGGGGTGTTTTGTAAAAAGTTCTGCGGGTTTCATCAACAAATCGCCAAAATCCATTGCATTTGCTTTTAGGGCGCGCGCTTGGTAAATTTGATACAATTTTTGGCATTTATCGCTGTATTCATCTGCTATAATTTCTCTACATTTTTCGGGCGTATATAGTACATTTTTCGCTTTTGAAATAAAATTTAAAACACTTCTCTCCTTTAACACCTTATTATCAATGTTTTGCTCTTTCATGATTGCCTTAATCAAAGAAAGCGAATCGTCATCATCATAAATCGTAAAGCTCGAAGTATAGCCCAATTTTTCGGCATCGCGGCGCAGTAAACGCGCAAAAATGGAGTGAAATGTTCCCATTTGTATCATTTTTGCTTGAGGACCCACCAATTTTTGAATCCTTTCCTTCATTTCTTTGGCTGCTTTATTCGTAAAAGTCAATGCCAATAAATTTTGCGCTTCTGCAATGCCTTGGTCAAGAATGAACGCCAAACGATAGGTAAGCACCCGCGTTTTGCCAGAACCCGCCCCAGCCACAATCATTTTAGGTCCGAATACATCTGTAACGGCACCACGTTGAACCTCATTTAGTTCGCTATCTATTCTTTCTATAAAATTCATGCTTTACTTTTCATTAATGGCTCTTCATAATGCTAAATCTTTGTGCAAAGATAATAAAAAGGATTGAATCAAACGCGAAAAAACGCCTATCTTTTGGAAAAATAGGGATAATGATTTTGGGCGTTCAGAACTTTTTAAAAAGTTCTGAA
>JBJXHA010000253.1:0-30861 GCA_046160275.1 Bacteroidia bacterium
AATGTAATGCTAACTAAAACCTGTAGCGGCTGCTTTAGCTGCCGCAAAAGCGCAAAAACGAAGTTTTTGCAAGTTATCGGGCAGCTAAAGCAGCCCGTACAGCATTACATTTATGCCACTACCAAAATACCTTATCACTTGCAAGAGGGTGAAAATGAGCATACTGTTTCCGTAAAATCCTTGCCAAGTGGCTTGTATTTGTTGCAACGCGTAGGAGAAAAAGAAACAAAAAAGCAGAAAGTTGTGGTAGAATAAACCGTCTTTGACTAAGTAATGGATAATTAATAATGGAAAATGATTTCAACTCGCTTATTATCAATGTCTTAAGTTAAAGCATTAACATAAACTAATTATTACCGAATACTTAGACTTATATAGGTTTTGATATTTACAGTCCTAGTAGGATTCCTTCCGAATCTTACTAGGACTATTCCTTTAAAAAGGAAAATAAAAAGCGAAAAATGCAAATTCCTACCCTTTTATAACATCTAGGAATTATTTCGCATTTTCCGAGAAAAGAATTAACAAGGTTTTCGTTATTTTTGTAAAGATTTTTGTGTCCTTAGTTATCAAATCTTAATAAATCGGATAAGCCGTGTCCTTCCTTAGTATGATGTTAAATAAAGTTAAGCCATTGTTGATATGGGTGTTTTTGTTATGTCTATTTCCTGTATTTGCGCAAGACAATGCGAAAACGCCTCCGATGGAAATTTTGTCCTTCGGTAAAAATGTTTTTGATGAGAAAATCTCTCCTGATTTCCAAGCGATGTCCCGCCTTGTAAAGACGCAATTTTTACAAGGAGATATTGTTTTTCATCGGCAACTACAAACCTATTGTGAGAAATTTGTTCACGAATTGCAACAAAAACAGCCAGAACCGCATAAAAAATACACTTTTTATGTATGGAAATCCTCGGCAGAAACTTGCCTTTCTACCACACAAGGCGAGATATTACTTCCTTTAGGTTTGTTGACTCAATTAGAAAGTGAAACAGAATTTGCTTTTGTACTTGCGAAAGAAATATCGAAGATTGAACAAAAAAAGGAAGAAAAATGGCTGTCTTTTGCAGGGAAAGATTGGCGAGGGAAAGCAAAAACGCAGCTCTCTGAAAACGTAAACCCCTTAGAAAATGAATTAGCTTCTGACAATGCGGCTTTCCATATTTTGTCTGAAAATGGATATAACTTAAATGAGTTATTGCCTTTCTTTGATAATTTCATTAGCCCTAATCAAGCATATCCTTTCGAAAAACTTTTCTTTGAAACGGCTCATTTCCAACTTCCTACTACATATTTTCTCAAAAAAATACAAGTAGAAAAAACGCCTCAAAATGTAGCATATTACACACAACGTAAGGAAAAATTATTGCAATATTTGGCAACAATTTCCGAAAAAACTGCAAAAAACCGTGAAGAAATGGAGGCTAATTTTCTGAAAAACCTTTCTACTTCGGCAAAAATAGAGGAGATTAATTTGTTGCTAGGGCAAGCAAAGTATGAAGCGGCTCTTTTTGCTGCACACCAAGCTGCTTTGTCAAATTCTGCCACTTTTCCCTTCGAAAAACAAGTGGCAAAAGCACTCTACGGTTATACCAAAAAGCGCAATCATTCCAAAGATAGTTTGAATAAACACCTAACTCTGCACGAAACGATGGTAGGTGAGTTGCAACAAGTGTATTATTTTTTAGGGCAATTGCGCAACAATGAGTTAAATGTATTGGCAGCAAATTATATTTGGCGTTTGCGAAAAGCAAATGCGAATGATTTGGAATTGAACTTGTTAGCAAAAGATGTTTTTCAAGAATTAGTGGATTTTCATTATGAAAAAATAGGCGATTTTAGTTCAAAGGCATTAGGCTCAAATGACAGCACAGAACTAAAATTGAATTGGGTGAAATATGCTTTTTCAAATTATGTGGCGGATTCTGCTTTGAGTAATCAATTTAAACGAGCGAAAGCAAACAAAGATTTGGAGAAAAGAGCAGCGGCAAAAGAAATCAAATTAGAGAAAAAAGGGAAGACTAAAGTGATGGAGCAGGAATTGAAGGGCGCGCGTTTAGGAATTGCGACTGTGGTGGTAGTTCAACCTGACTATCAAGTCTATGCACAGCAAAATGTGGAAGGCGAGGCTGCTTCGGGAGCAACGATTGATGTTCCTTTGGAAAAAGAAAGTGCGAAGCAAAGCGCAATTTGGCTTGATGCCCTAAAAATCAATGCGAAAAAGACGGGAATAAATGCTAAGTTTCTGACTGTGAATGACGTATCAAAGCAAAATATCGAAACCTTAAATGATTATCTTATCATAAATGCTTGGGCAGAGAGGCAGCAACTTCACACAAATGAAGGCAATTTTGTAGATATTGCTATTACCGAAATTGTGAACATTACCAAAAAATACAATACTGATTATTTTTTGTGGACGGGAATAGAAGCCGTACAAACGCCTAAAAAAGCAGGGAAAACGATTGCACAGCACGTTAAAGCGGTGTTAGTTCCTTCTTATTTGCCTGCGACTGTTCGCTATGATATGAAAAAGGCTGAAAATTCTCATTTTTATGCAACCTTATACCAAGTGAAAACAGGCAAAAAGCAGATTCTCAAAGATGTTACAAGCAATCAGCCTTTGGATAAATCGCTCCTTCATGCGCATTTATATGATACTTTTATGCAAATTAAAGCAAAAAAATAAGTGCTATTCACCTCCTTTGTAATATGAATAAAACAAGTTGTCAAATCTAAAAATATATTTACTTGATAATCAATGTTTTATTTCTGGTAACTGTTTACTGTTAATTGTTCACTGATACTTAGTTCCTAAAAACCATGTCTAAAATTCTCATTTCTTTGTTATTTTGTTTTTCTATTGCCCCAGCTTTTTCACAAATTACGGGGTTTCAAGGAAAAAGAAGCTTAATAGAAGCTTATACGCAACTCAATTATCAAGGATTGCGCAAAAATAGCCCACTTTCTCCGCTCACTTTTCGTTTACATGGGGAGTATGTGGTTGGGCGAAAAAATAGCTTTGCCTTAAATTATGAGCGATTGTCGTTTACGATGCCTACGGAAGTTTTTCATGTAGTAGGTGATGTATTTGATGAGAAAGTGGAAACCTCCAAATACAATTACAAGGTGGCAACGCAGTTAATTGGGGCAGAAATGCGCTTTTATCGCCGCTTAGGTTGGAGCCTTGCGCCTTTGGGCAAATATACTGCTGTGGGTTTGCATTATGCGATGGCAAAAGGAACGGCTGAAAAAACTGATGAAATTAATACCGTAGTAACGCGAAAGCAAAATGGCTTGCTTCTCACGGTTGGTTTTGGCAATCGCATGATTTTTTGGAATCGAATTACCATGGATATGGGCGTACAATTAGGCGTACACGCCAATTTTCGATTTGAAAGAACGGAAGCTCCCGAAGATCCGCTTTCCAATATGGAAAGATATACGCAAATCTATTTCAAGGAAAATTCGGCAAATTATTTAACCAAAGCCTACCTATTTCGCGCAAATTTGGGCATAGGTCTATTATTATTCTAAAATAATGCCTAATATTGTTGCCACAATGTTTAATTTAAGAATATTTAAAAGACAATGAAATATTTTGCTGCTATTTGTTTTGTGTTTTCTTGCTTTTTATGGCAATCTGTTCATGCCCAAATAGTTATTAATGAAGCCTCTAATCGAAATGCAACCCAAATTGCAGACGAAGATGGAGCGTTCGGTGACTGGTTAGAGTTGTATAATGCAGGCTCAACTGCCGTCAATTTGATGGATTACGCACTTACAGATGACTCCACAAATTTTGGAAAATGGACATTTCCTGCCGCAAATTTGGCTCCAAATACTTTTCAAATGGTGCATTTATCGGGGAAGAACCGAAAAATTGTCTTTTCTTCCATTAACCATTGGGAAACGTTTGTTTCCACAAACGAAATATGGCAATATCAAGTTCCAACTTCACAACCCTCTTTTACTTGGAATCAGCCCAGTTTTTCTACAACAGGCTGGTTATCAGGGAAATGTAGTATTGGCTATGGCGATAATGACGATTCTACTTTGATTACGCCACCTGTTTATTCAGTCTATTTGCGCCATGAATTTACGATTTCTGATACATCAAAACTTCGTGCTGCCATTTTAAACATAGATTATGACGATGGTTTTGTTGCGTATTTGAATGGGGTAGAGGTGGCAAGAAGTGGTTTGGTGGGTTCTCCGCCCGTTTTTGATGAATTGTCGCAAGACCACGAAGCGCAGATGTATCAAGGGCAAAATCCAGAGGAATATATTTTAGATTGGAATTTGCTCACAACTGTGTTGCAAAATGGAACGAATGTTTTGGCAATTCAATGCCACAATTTAGACCCCAACTCTAGCGATTTAACCATTATCCCTTATCTTACTTTTGGTATTAAAGACAATACAAACCTTGGTGGCATGACTCCTCCACCTTTTTTTACGCAAGGAAGTAGTGCAAATGCGAATATTTTTCATACCAATTTTAAGATTCAAATAGGCGGTGAGAAGGTTTGGCTGATTGATAATAGCGGGCAAATGATTGATAACTTGATGATTTCAGTGCCTGAAGTCGATCATTCTTTGGGTTGTGCGACTGATGGCAGCGCGACAAATGCTTATTTTTCAACGGCAACGCCTAACGCAAGCAATAACACATCTACCCCTTTTGCAAATTATGCAGCAACTCCTGTTTTTTCTCAAAATGCAGGCTTTTACTTTAACCAAGTAAACACAACTATCACTTGTCCCGACCCTAATGCCGTGGCGCGTTATACCACAAATGGACAAATTCCGCTTATTACTGACCCTGTGTATAATGTTCTGCTTGCTTTTACCCAAACTACTGCCCTAAAAGCACGTTGTTTTGGTTCAAGTACATTGCCGAGCCGTGTGGCAACGAATACCTATTTCGTAAATGACACACTTTATAATATTCCTGCAATCTCTATTACTACGAACAACGATAATTTGTATGGAGGAACGGGAATTTATGATAATTGGTGGACAGATTGGAAAAGGCATTGTTATATCGAATATTTTGATAGTGTAGGGGTAAATCAGCTAGAACAAAATGCAGGCATTAAAATAGATGGTGGCGCAGGTGGAAGCCGTAGCCATGCACAAAAAAGTTTTCGTATTGAACCCGACCAGCCTATTTTTGGCGACAGCATCTTGCGTTATCCTCTTATTCCTGATGCAATTGACGCTACAGGAGCAATTATTAAGCGATTTGAAACCTTTTACCTAAGAAATGGCAGTAATATGCACAATCTTATTCCTTATAAAGATGCCTTAATGACAGGCTTAATGAAAGGAACGAATGTGAGTTATTCTGCTTATCATCCTGTGGCGGTGTATTTGAATGGCGAATATTGGGGAATGTATGAGCTGCGTGAAAAGCAAGACCGAGGATATATGCGTTCACATTACGATGCCAATAAGGATTCTTTGGATATGTTGGGCTTAAGTTATTGGTATAATAGCACATTGCGTGTGATTGATGGCTCAGATTCAAGTTTTTATAACATGATGAATTTCTTTGCAAATTACCCAAACCCTGCATCAAATAATTTTCTTATCGAAGCCAATAAACGCTTAGACTTAAATAATTATACCGATTATTTGATTGCCCAAACTTTTCTGGGAAATACAGACTGGCCTCAAAATAACCTAAAAATGTATCGTTTTCGTGATAAAGATAAAAAATGGAAGTTTGGTTTGATTGATGTGGAATGGGGATTAGGGGTGAATGCTTGGACAGATGTAAATTCGGATATGATTGGCTATATTTTAGACCCAAACCGCCAAGGGCATGAACTTACAACGGATTTTTGGCTAAAATTGATTCAAAATACAACTTATAAAAACTTCTTCCTCAATCGTTATGCCGATTTGCTAAATACAACTTTTAAGCAAAATCGCGTGATGCAAAGAGAGTGGAACATTTTTCAAAAATTTGACCCAAATTTTCCGCGTCAACTGACAAGATGGGGGAATGGGGGCAGTATTCAGTCTCAAATGAATGATTATTATTTTTACAGAAATGGAATTTTGCAAGATTTGTATAATCGCCCACCTGTTGCCCGCGACCATTTGCGTAATCATTTTCAGTTAATCAAAAATACAGACGTTACCCTAGCAGTGAATCCACCTGGGGCAGGGTATATCAAAATTAGTACCCTTACGATTCCTACGGATTCCTTGCCTTGGACTGGGATTTATTTTGATGGTGTTCCTGTTTCAGTTACTGCGGTTGCAAATTATGGCTATCAATTTACGAGCTGGACAAATAATCCTTTCATTTCTAGCCCTCAAAATCAAGGGTTTACGGCGAATATTACCACAAATAGTACCAATTTTACGGCAAACTTCGTGGCGATACCAACACCCGAAGAGGTTACGGTGAGTGAGGTAAATTATCAATCGGAAATGAGCCGAGATGCAGGCGATTGGGTGGAGTTTTATAACTACGGCACTTCTCCTATTCCGCTGAATCAATGGTATTTTACAGATGAAGATAGTACACATATTTTTCATTTCCCACCCAATAAAATTCTAAATCCTAATGAATTTTACGTTGTGGTAAGAGATTCGGCAAAATTTATGGCAGAACACCCTGGAATTACCAATTTCATCGGAGGTATGAATTTTGGCTTGGGCGATTCTACCGATAAAATTAAAATTTATAATCCTGTCAATAACCTAGTGGCAGAATTTCAATACACAGATACTTTGCCTTTTCCTTTGGGTGCGAATGGTAGAGGTAGAACTTTGGAGCGTAATAACTTGACTACCAACCTCAATGATCCTGCAAATTGGTTTGATGGTTGTATTGGTGGCTCACCTACTCAAGCTTATTCGCCTTGCACGGATTCGCTTTTATTTAGTGAAATCAACTATAATTCTTGGGATTCTTTACCTGCAATGGACATGGGCGATTGGGTTGAAATTCGCAACATTTCTCAACAGTCCATTGATATTGGTGGCTGGACTTTCCAAAATGAGACAGACGGAAATCAATATGTGATTCCCTCGCCACGCATTTTGCCTCCGCATAGCAATTGGTTATTGGTGCAAGACAATGCAAAATTTGCGACTGCCCAACCGACAGTTAGCAATTTTAATAGCTCTTTTCTTTTCGACCTACGTAATCAATATGAATGGATTCGCTTGTATGACAATGTGGGAAAATTGCGTTTGTCGGTAATTTACAATGATACCACGCCATTTCCTACTTTAGCAAATGGAAAAAAATATACCTTAGAAATGTTGGATTCGCTAGGGAATATGAATGATGGAAATAATTGGTTTGCAGGCTGTAAATTTGGTTCGCCAGGTGCGTATTATACCACGCCTTGTGCTGCTCCGATTGCGATTACAGAGGCAAACTTTTTCCAAAACGCGCCCTCTTTCTTGCCAAACCCAACCAATGGGAAGTTTGAAATCATTTTTGAACTGAAACAGCCAGAAAAGGTAAATATTAGTGTGTGGGATTTGCAAGGAAAACAGCTACAACAGTTGTATGAGGGGAAATTATCGAATGAAAAGCACGTAATTTCTTCGGATATTTCTGCGCTGGCTTCTGGGATTTATCTAATAAAATTCCAAGTAGGGCAACAAAAACACAGTTACAAACTAATTAAGGAATAGTTCTTGCAATGGAATACTGCCTAATTTAGCTGAAAATGAAGCAGATAGTTGTTTTTTTATAAACTATAACACGCTAAAAGTATTTTTGTAGCCCGAAACAACCCTATTTCATTTTATTACGTATTAGGATTGTTTCCTTTTCTATTTTATTAAGTATATCTACATCACAAAGTTTCGTGCGGCATGGAAAGAATTTCAAATAAAATTAATAGTATGTTACCGATTTCCTTAGAGGAAATCAATCAAGCGAATGCGGGCTTACTCAATCGCATAGATTCAAAATTTTTGATTCATATTGAAGAACTTATCTATATTTTAGAAGCACTACCTGAGAGTTATCGCGTTTTAGAATTAGAACATAAAAGAGTACATCGTTATGAAACTTTGTACTTTGATACCAATGACTTTCAACTTTATATGATGCACCACAATAAAAAAGGGAATCGTTTTAAAGTGCGTATTCGCCGCTATGTGGAAAATAATTTGGTGTTTTTAGAGGTAAAAAATAAGACAAATAAGGCGGTAACCAAAAAGCAGCGCATCAAATTGCCTTATTTTCCCGAAAATCTCCAACAGTTGGACAATTTATCTATTCAATCTATTTTGCCAGTAGATGACGAATCCTTGAAACCTCAACTTTGGACATTGTTTAACCGTATTACCTTAGTAAATGTGGAATTGCAAGAGCGCATGACAATTGATCTAAACCTGATGTTACGCAATAATGAATCAGAAGTGATGTTTGAAGATTTGGTGGTCATGGAGTTGAAGCGGGAAAAATCGCAAACTGAATCGCCCATTATGGATTTGATGAAAGAAATGCGGATTCGTCAGGCAGATTTTAGTAAATATAGTATGGGAACAGCTTTGATTAATGATTGTGTGAAAAAGAATGCCTTTAAGTCGAAATTGCATACCTTAAGAAGCGAATTTCACTGGCAAACGAAATAATGATTGAAAGCCACACGCCGTTTGAAACGCTTAAAGAAACATATATATCAATTTCAAAATTAATAAAAAAGGGACTACATAAAAAGTTCCGAACTCTTTAAAGAGTTCGGAACTTTTTATGTAGAACATAATAAAAAAGCAACCAAAATGAATAATGTTTTTTGTGAATTAGCCTTTTGGGACAATCTCTTTTTTATTAATGCTCCACTTTTACAGGCACAAACATCGGACCCGAAAAGCAAGGATATACTTTGGCTACGTATTTTCCATTTTCGAGAACTGATTCTGCCCAACAGTATTCTTTGCCTTTGGTGTCGTCATTTTTGAGTTGGGCGACATACCATAAAACAACGCCTGTGTTTTCTAAAGATTCGGGAGTAGGTTCTATAAATTTTTCGGGACCTTGGCGGTAGTCGGTATTGCAGCAGGGACCGACTGTCATTAAATCTGAGTCGCCTTCATCTTTATCAAAATGATGCTTGGTAACATACATATAGGCAAAATCCCCCCTTCCGCCGTCGCCAAATTGCCCTGTACCTGGCATAATGAAGAAGCCATTTTTTTCATTGTCTGTAATTTTGTATTGATAACCTTCTGCGGTGTAAGCAGTCGTAGCCGTTTGCAATTTCCATTGCTCTTTGCTCCATTTTTCCCAAGTATTATTTTTCCATTCAGAAAAAGTATGCGTATTTCCTGCAAATGCAAGGCGTGTAACGGGGCGATACATTCCATCATTGCCACAACCTCTGCCAATACTTCCAATTACTACGCGAAACTTACCGTCTTTGTAAAACTCGTAACGTTGTTTGTAATTGTAATTACAAGGGCTAGGCCAGCCTTCGCTCGAAAAGGTTTGCTCTAAGACAAATCCTAGCGTATCTACTTCATTTACAAGGGGTAAAATCACGGGAGGTTCAATCGCAACCACCGCCGCCATGCTAAATTCTGGGCAACCAATCGCATCACTATAACCAAAACCCTCTGTTTTGGAGTAACTTACATGCCAATCTACCATTTTCGCATCGTTTAGGATTTTTTTTCCTTGATAATAGACATCTGAAATGCGTAACCCATCGGAAGTTGTGAGCATATAGTTCATTTTCCAGCCATCTTTTTCTAGCGGATTTTCTTTTTCGCAATAACAAGTCATTATTTTCTCATTTTGCAATTTGCGCTCGGTGGCAGGCAAGCCTGTAATTCCTACATTTGTCCAACGCACGCCCACTAATTTTAATTCGGTTAAATCCACAACCGCCCACAAAGCTTTGTCATTTTTCACAAAAGTAGGCGCAACGCACAGGTGCAAAGAACGCTCACAACGAGAGCGATTCAAAGCTGTTTTGGTATTTGGCATGAGTGCATTGGTGGGTTTTTCGCCATACGCCTCAATGACTTCAGGGGAATTTTCGGCAATATAAGTAGCTAATTTCCCCAAATGCGGGGGAATATCGGGTTGTGTTTGAGGGAAATAGTTCACGCCCAACACAACATTACTGCTAGGAGCTACCCAAATAGCAGTGCCTAAGTTAAGCGTATAATTATAAATTTCGACCCTGAAACATCGCTCATTTCGATAACGCTCTGGAATTGCGGAATAGTCAGAAGGTTTTGCTGTATAAATTCCAAACACCTCGCTGATATAAGGTTTACCTGACTCTTTTTCAAAAAAAGTACTCCTTACTCGTTCATCATTTACCGCCAAAGCCTGCGCAAATGTCTGCTCTGCGGAAATTCCCTCCTCCAACAAAATAATAGGGTTCGCTTGCGTTAAAATAGTGACAATTTTTTGCTTACGAATCGTAAGCAAATCCCCTTCATTTTGCGCAAAAGCATTAACAATCAAAGAAAAACAGAAAAAAAAGAGAATAGTACGCATGATAGATAATGAATAGTGAATAACTGGTTTAAGTTGTTTATATATATAATGACTTGCAATAAACTAATTTCTTAGTGTATTGCGGACCTTTGTAAGTGAAAACAAAGAACAAAGTGTAATATTTATTAAAATAACACGGAAAGAAAGAGGAAAGTTGGGAGAATCAGGTTTGTTATTTTACACCTTAATCGGCTCTATCATCATTACCTCCTCTTTTGAGATGACAACTTGCCCTGCGGCATCGCCTTTGCGTTTTCTGATGAATTTGCGTGGGGTGAAAATGACGGGAACAAGTCCTTCGTTGCGGCGTTTGGAAAACCAAGCGGCAAGCCCTGCTGCGTATTCTAAGATGTTCTTAGGATATTTGTGCCCTGACTTTTGGCGGATAATGACGTGGCAACCTGTTACATCTTTGGCGTGAAGCCACATATCGTCTTTGTTTGCGAACTTAAAACTCAACTGGTCGTTGTTTTCGGAGTTGCGTCCTATAAAAATTTCCCAACCATCTTTGTCAAAGATACGAAACGGAGGTTTTTGTTTTTTACGAGGATTTTCTACTTTCTCCCATTTTTTTAGAGACCTTAAACTATCGAAAGGTAGCCCATTTTCTGATAAAATAAGTTGTTCGGGGGGAATAAGAGTGTTAAAAATTTCGATTCTTTCTTCTGATGCGAGTAATTTATCTTCAATCAATAAGATGTCTTTTTCCATGAACGCCAATTTTGCCTTGCGGTCTTTGTGTTTTGTATAATACCAAGCGGCATTTTCGGCAGGCGTTGCGTCCTCTTTTAGTTTAATTGTAATCTCTTGATTATCAGCATAAAAATCTTCTAAGGTAACTGAAAGCGCGCCCGCTTCCAATCGGTGCAGGTTTGCCATTAATAAATGCCCAATTTCTTCGAGGGGACGTTCTTCTTTCAGTTTTTGAATACTTTCTCTGTAGGAATTATATGTTTTTTGGAGCGTTCTAAAGGGTACGGCAATTTCTTTGGCTATTTTTTGGTACAAGGCATGATAGCCCGAATATTGATGATGACAACGCAAGAAAAATTGCAAGGCGTTGGCAATTCCTTTTATCGCTATCGCATCTTTTTCGATAGGCAATGAGTAAAAATGAATACCAGAAGGATTTTTATGGATATAAAAAACATCTTCTTTTGCCTCAAGTAGCGTCTGTTCGAAGGCTTGGAAGGTTGTTTTACCTGTTTGAGTGAGTTGTATCGTTCTTTGCGCAAAATTTTTATCATAAATCACGGAAATTTGGCGAAGATGATAGAGCAAATATTTATCATCTTGTGTAACTAAGTCATGGAGCAATGAAATTTTCTCCTCGTCATAAACGCCTGCCATTTCTGTATAAACTTCGTCTTTTTCAATGTCATTATTCAACATTTCAATCACCACATTGTCCTTCAAAGCGATAACATTCGCCTGAATCCCATGCAGTTTTAGTACAAGTTGGTGATTATGCGCAAATTCAAGCACCAAAATGCGCTCAGAAAGTACCACTCTCGCCTGTATAAAATCCAGAAAATACAAAGATTCAAACAAATCAACGACATTTTTACCCGCTTTGGAAAAATCATCAACGGGAACACAATAAGTAAGGGGCGTATGGCAACCTACCCGCAAAAAGCCTTTGCCTAAATCAATCATCAACTCGTTTTTATTTTGCGAAAAACAAGCCACAAGCCTACAAGCCTTGAACCTTTCATTCAAATACGAAGCGAGCGTGAGAAGTGTGTAATAGTGAAATTGCATGGAGGTTGAGAGATAGTTGAGAATAATAGAACAAATGAAAGTACAAAATTAATTTTATATTTACAAATGAAGGACAGAAATTATCTAAAAAGCCGCTCCACCCAAAGGCAAAGCGGCTTTTTTTGTAGGATTGGAGGATTAGCGCATCAAATACATTTTCCCCCAGCCATTTTTAAACATCTTATCTGTTTTGTCATCTAAATCGGAGGCTTTGAGGTCATCGCTTTGCGTTTCTAACACTACACGATATAAATATACGCCATTTGCTAATTTATCACCAAATTCATCTGTTCCGTCCCATGCGTATTCTGTAACATTTTTTCCAAAATGCACATCACCTGCGGCAGTTAAATCAATGGTTTTCACTAATTTACCTGTAATGGTATAAATATGAATTTGAAAAGTGCGTGGTAGCTCATCTCCCGTCAAAATGTAAGCAAAACGCGTAGAAGTCGAGAACGGATTCGGATAATTCAAGACATTTGTAATCGTTCTATCACGAATGACTTTGAAATTCACCTCGTAATAAGTATTGTCTTTTCCTGAATAATTATCGCGTTTGTCCTTTCCTCTGATTTTCAGTTTATACACATTCGTACCACTGTTTGCCAAAGGACTTAACTCACCTGGCTTGAAGATAAGTTTTGCTTTATTATTTGGCAAACTTGCAGGGATAAACTCCACACGAGGGTCGTTCAACTTAATACGTCTGTAAGTTGCGTTCGTTTCGTTTGCATCTTGAAACCATAATTCAAACGCGGAGGTGTCATTCATTGCCAAAAATTGATTTTCATCTTTCAATTCACACAGAATTTCAGGCGTTGGCGAAACGATGTCATCATCTAGGATATGTTTGCCATCAAAGGTAACATCTAGCATTGGATTTTTATCATCATTTCCTATTTTGAAGTTTTGCGTATAGAGATTGTTAAAACTATATTGCTCTACTTGGTCAAAATTCGGGTTCAACTCTACGGTAAACCTACATTTGCCTGACAAATTCAGCGTAGAAGTATTTCCTGTAAGGCTAGAAACCGGAATCCTTCCATTTGCTGGCAAAGGAGCAAAACGTTTATTGGGGAAAATAATCTCGCTACCATCTTCTCTCGTAATGCGGAAAGCCACGAGCAAACTATCCATACCTGTGGAGGTTGGATTTTTTGCGCCTATGTTAATAAACAAATCTTGTCCTTCGATAAGTGTCTCATTTTGAAACGAATAATCTTGAAAAGGATCTACAATAGCATCTGGTGCAGGGTCATACAAAATATGCCAGTTGTCTAACTGTGGTGCGGTACGATAGATAGAATCCTGAATCGTTGCCTTTAGGTATAGATAAGGGAATTTTTTTGCTGAAACGATATTCAAACTTTGAGTCCCTGTTGTATTGACCGTCATGATAAGGGAATCTGTACCATCTAACCTCACTCCATAGACATCAACCGCGGTATTTTCTTTTACCAGAGGATCTAGCGTTTTCCAGTTCCAAACCAAGTCATTCCACTTTTTGGCAGGACCAATTCTTACCGAAGAAATCGTACCATTTGTTTGTGGAGTATATAATATTTTTGATAGAACGATTTTTTTCGTTTCAGTCAGGGGGGTATAATTCTCAATGGTTTCGCTAGGGTAGCCTTTTCTCCCAAAAATAGCAAAATCTGTATCTCCCGGTCTATTCCTCAACGTATTGATTCCCAAATCCTCCAAATAATCAAACGTTTCGCTTGTAAACAAGTCCAAACGCGCAGAAATAGACGAACAGAAGAAGAAGTAATCTCCTTGTTGAATATTTAGCAAATCATCACGCAAGTCCGTTTGCAAAGCAAGGGGGTTTGCTGTGGGGTTTGATGCTGTACCTAATTTATAAAACTTCCATGGGTTGTATTTTAATTTCAGTGTTTTTGCATCAATTACTATCAAGAGATAGCCAAAAGACGAATGATAGGTTTGGGAAACAAGTTGTCCATTTTGAAATAATGAAACGTTGTTCTCATCATTTGAGGTACTTGGGCTATTAGAATAGCCTACACGCAACTCAAAATTTTGCCCTATTGAACCAAAAGACCATTTGTCGTGTGGGATATCTAGTAAGACATTATTCAGTTTATCTTCTGAAAATTGGGGAATTTCGGCTTGCGCCCAACCTTGTTTATTGGCAATATACTTAAACGTTGAATACGCCCAAATAGAGGGTTGTGCATCAGCCAAACGTACTCGCCAATAGTAAACTTGGCTATCTTGCAAGGTAAATGGTAAATTCCATTCGGCAAAATTTGACTTTCCTATCACTTCTTGCGACTTAACAAAAGGAGATACGAAATCATATACTGTATCTATTTCAAAAATATAGCGAACCGTACTATCTCTTGTGATAGAAAAAGAGGAGGCAATCAAAGAAATTTGATTATTAGGTACTACGGCATATTTAATTGGGAAAATAGGAGCAGGAACATTCCCTACCACAATAACATTTGCCACTACTTTATTATTTGCATAATTCTCATATTCCTCCACTTCATTTGCAGGGTCAATGAAAATCTCGAAATTATTGGGACCCGTCATAGCAGAAGCGATTGGATTTAACAATTTCAAGGTAATTGACTCTTCATACGCATCACAAGTGGTTTTAATGGTTGGGTGATTATACCAAACCCCATCAGGAAATTGCTGACGAATCGTGATGGCAAAAGTGTCATTAGGGTTAACTCTGCCTAAGTTTCTAAATTGAAATTTTAAGCCAAATGAATCTGTAAAAGACGTTAAAATTTCAGGGTTATAAGAAAGATCTTGGCTAATAATTTCAAAATCGGGTTTTTGGGGAGATTTAATGAGCATGGTAGGGTCGCCTTGAAGGTTCATTTGACGGCCATTGTTACGATTTAAGACAGGGTCAACTGCGCCAACTGAAGATGCGTGCAAATTCATGTAATCAGTGGTATGCGCCTTAAATATATCCCCAATTCGTTGTCCTAACATACTAACATACATTTTGGGGTATAACTCTTTGGCATACAACTCTAAAGGAGCTAAAAACCCTTCGGTAGAGTTTGCAATATAAGCCAAAGCCCCCCGTTCTTTATTGAGCATCCATCTCTCTCCAAATGAAAAATCCCCTGAGGTAAAATCCCCTCCGTAACAACCCATCGCAATCATAATGGGATATTTCCCAATACTTGTATATTCTGTTGGCTCACCAAGTTTGATATCAGAAATATTAGAGGTAGAGTGCCCAAAGAAGTGAATCAATGAAGTTCCTTCTGAGATAGACTGATGGTAATTTGCATTTGGGTCAATGGTCGTAGTTACCTTTTTTTGATAATTGACCGTGTCACCTCCAAAGGGGGGATTGGCAAAAACAGTTCTACATAAGTCAAGAGCATTTTTAATAGCTGTTTGCTCTGGGGCATCTTCCCCTCCTCCTAAAAACACACCGCGCTTCAGCCACTTATCCCATGACTTATGCTCATAATCATTAATTTTTGCCAAATAGCCTAATCCTTGCGCATCGCTATAAATCGAAACGCGCCCAATCGCTGCTTCTGGTGTAATTTTAAATTCGTTAGTTCCATAATGGCTTATAAACTCATAGTCAGTTGCAGGATAACCAAAGGCAGGCACCAAACTTTTGTTAGTTGCTCCTTTTGTCAAGTAAGAACCTTTTCCCCAAATCATAAAATATTCAGGTTTTATTTGCCAATTATCTAAAGCATCTTTACAAAAACGTTGAATTGCCAAAGGGGTAATCGAACCATAGCTATATTCCTCGTAAATCTGGTCGGTATAAATCACTTTCGTTGAAAGTTGATTCACGGTACAAGTATCTCGATAGGTTTTATACGCCAAGGCGGAAGTATCCAAAGAGCGATGGGTAATAATGACAAACTTTGCTCCTCCATCGGCAGGATGACGCAAATCAGAAAACGCGTGATTTGCCTTAATCACTGGTTTTAAAATAGCAGAGTCTGTTGCCATCCACAAATCAGAGGCTTGGGTAAAATTGGCAGGCATTACTACATTTGCCCTTCTATTTGTGGCTACGGAGGTTACAGTACCTACCGTTCTTGTAGGGAATCCCGTGAGAGAATAAACAAGCACTTCTGAGCCATCACTGCCGCCAATATTGTCAAAACGTAAATAACGCAATCCATTTTCTACCTTCCAATTTTTGAGCATTACCGTTTTTTCGCCATCAAATTGGAAACCTCGCCAATAGCCAAGAGAAAACCAAGAAACATGGTTATTATCTACAGAGTAGGTATTTCCTGTTCCAAATTTAATGGGAGTTGTGCTACTGATAGACGATGTAATGGGTATAGTAAAGGTTTTTTGATACACATTTAAAGCGGAGTTATTTTGCGAAAAAATGAGCGTATCAAATACTAAACTATTGTTAACGTAAATTTCTAAATCATGCCCAGCACTAGAACTTCTTCCAAAAGTACGCGCCTTAAGTATGGCGGGGCTAGGCGGGTTCGCAATCGCGTTAGGGGTTTTAAGATTATTAGTATAAGAGGTGGTCAAACTAAAACTAGCACCCTGATAACCTTCTCCATCTGTATAGTCGCAGTTGAGCGCGTGTTCGGCACTGGTTGCGCCTCCTGCCCCATTCACATAAGCAAGCGTGAGTTGCGCTTTTACCTCCCGAAAAAATTTATCAGACAGAATATTAGGGTCATACTGATTGCTAAAAGGATTGGGCGAAATGCGGGCGGGAAATCCCGTACCACCTTCCCAAGTAAGAAAATAAGCAGCAGAGTCAGAAAATATACTCAACTCTATATCAGGGATAGCATCATTATCATGTGTGCCATTATCCCCTCTACGATACATTGTAGAATCAAGCCTTCCATCATTTTTTTTACCGAAAAACTCAATAAAATCGAAGGTTGTACTAGCGTTACTAGGCGAAATAAACAATGGAATTTCATTACCTCTAAAATATAAACGAAATTTAGTGGCATCTTTGCTCCCAATGTCTGTATGTCCTGCGGCAATTAAATCTGATTTAGCTACACGATAAATTCCCGTTTCTGAAACTACCAATTTGATAAAAGGTCGGTTTACATTTTCTTGATACCAAGCACTGCCATAATCATAGGTTTGAGCAAGTAGGCGGCTGGTCATCAACAATAAAAAGTATATGATATAATACTTTCTCATATTAGATTAAAGTATAAGTGGTAAATGATAAGTGATAATGTGATAATGTGATAGTATGTTAATTTTACATTCAATTATCATACATCAACAGCCAATGATTTGATTTATTTTAAGAAAAATTTTGCTGAGATAATATGAGAATAACGCGCTTGAGAAAACCCTCCAACATTTGAAAGTGCATAATCAATTTGGAAGCGTTTTAATCCAAAACCTACCCCTGCTGTTGGAAACATGGTAACGACTGTTCCTTTTTCGATATCAGGTTCTTTTTGAAAGTTATACATTCCACCACGCAACGAAATCATCGGTTTATTATCTTTAAGGTAAGACAATTCTACGCCCAAACGTGGGTCAAGCGTCATTTTTCCTCCGCTAATGAGGGCTGCTGAACGTGCGCCATCAAACGAAAAGTTACCATCTAAGGCAAAAACTGCACGCATGGTATTTCCAATATTTACTTTTTGCCCTAAGCCAATGTTGAGGGAAGGGCGCATTAATTCGATGGAATTTTGAGGAACTGCATTTCCTGTGTTGATGAAGGCATCTTGAAATGTTTCTGTATTAAAAGTAAAAGCCGTCATCGTATTGGTGGCATCTGCCACCATAATTCCTGCCATAAATCCTTTCCTTTGATAACGAGCTGCGGCATCTAAACCAAAGCCCCAGCCATTCCCAAATTTCCCAATTCCACGATAAATAATTTTAAAATTTGTACCTACACTTAATCCTTCTACCGCACGAATCTTCCACGCATAAGACATTAACGCGGCAAAATCAGCAACAGAAAAATCTCGTACATTGTCAAAATTAATTTGTTGATTGTTCACCAAATTCAATGTGTTAGGTATGTTATCCACCCCAAATCGGATAAGGTTCACGGCAAAAGTACGGGTTTTTGCCGAATCCAAAGGCAAGGCAAAACCTACATGGTTGTAGTTGGCAACGTTAGCAAAATAGGCAGCGTGCATAAGCGAAATTTCGGGGCTTTCTACATTTACTAAGCCTGCGGGATTCCAGTAGCCTGCCGTTACATCGTCACTAATAGCAACTTGGCTATTTCCCATGCCCATTGCGCGTGCCGAAACGCCAATCTTTAAAAATTCATTGGCATACTTCCTAACTTCGGGTTTGTTGCTCTGCCCTTGTACCGTAATGCTCATTCCTGCCCATAAACTTGCAAACAAAATAATACTGTGATAATATTTCATATCTTGAACAAAAATAGATAAAGAAGTGATAAAATACTGTGCTTTTCAATTAGTTCGTTGTTAAGAATTTACAGCGAAAAACGAACCAATTTTGTGGGGGTAAAAATAGCTATTTTGCGTAGAATATCCAAACCTTGTAAGAAAGTAAAATAGATAATAATTTTTACCTTGATTGCTATTTTGGGGAGATTGCTACTTGCGCGTTTTTAATGCGAGTTGCCCACAAGCACCATCAATGTCCTTTCCTCTGCTGCGGCGCAGATTCACAATATGTCCTTTAGCATACAAGACTTGCACAAATTCATCCATTTTTTGGCTAGTCGTGTTCAAAAAGTTTGCCTCACTAATTGGGTTATATTCAATGATATTGATTTTGGAAGGAACTGTTCGCGCAAACTCTGCCAATTCTAAGGCATCTTGTTTACTGTCGTTCAAGTCTTTGAAAATACAGTATTCTAAGGTAACGCGAGTTTTCGTTTTTTCGTAAAAATAGCGCAAAGCCTCGCCCAATGCTTCCAAAGAGTTATGCTCGTTAATAGGCATAATTTGGTTGCGTTTTTCGTCATTTGCCGCATGTAGCGAAAGCGCAAATTCAAAGCGTGCATCATCATCGCCCAGTTTTTTTATCATTTTGGCGATGCCCGCAGTCGAAACGGTAATTCTTCGCGGCGACATATTCATGCCCGCAGGCGAAGTAATAATTTCGATAGAACGGAGTACGTTTTTATAATTCAACAAAGGCTCACCCATGCCCATATACACGATGTTCGTAATTGGGCGGTCAAAATGCAGTTCTGATTCTTTGTTTAATAATTGTACTTGGTCGTAAATTTCGTAGTGCGCTAGGTTTTTCTTCAAATCTAAATAGCCTGTAGCGCAAAATTTACAACTCAAAGAGCAACCTGCTTGTGAAGAAACGCAAGCTGTAACCCGTGTCGGAGTAGGAATTAAAACGCCTTCGACCTCGTTGCCATCAGCGAGGCGAAAAATATATTTTCTCGTGCCGTCTGAACTTGCACGTACTTGGTCAATCGTAACAGGTTCAGTTACAAACTTTTCTTTCAATAAATCTCGCAAATCTTTCGCCAAGTTCGACATTTGCTCAAAATCTAGGGTATGTTGCTTCCACAACCACTCAAAAACTTGCTTACTACGAAATTTTTTCTGCCCCATTTCCTCCAACACAGTTACTAATTCTGGTTGGGTAAAATTACGAATATTATTGTTTTTTTGCATTTTTGGTAAAAAATTAACAACTAGCGTTCCCAAAGCACTGCTTTCCAATCATTTAAGATTTTTTTGCAAAGATAGGGAGTTTTTGGGGAGATTCAAAACAATGAACCTGCCTAGAGATGGGCATAAAATTGCTTCAAATCTGCTTGCATTTGAGCCAAAGTCATTTCGGGTAAGTGTATTGGCATACGCCCAAAACTAGCTTCCGCGCTTTTGAGTTCGCCATAAATTTCTTGAATACTCGCGCTCCCTGCTTCTACTGACATACAAATTCCCGTCATTAAATTCAAATAGCTGCTATTCAACCAATTACAATGATACAAAGCCAACCAAAATAGGCGATAGAGTTGCAAATTTATCATCGTATCTTGATGGTATTCTTTGTCAAAATCATGCGTTTTATGCGCAGTTTTGAGCTGTTTTGCTATTTCTTTAGAAGATAATTTATTGCTCAAAAAAGTAAAAAGCATATCATATTGCCGCAAATTGTCCTCCGCAAGCGTAACCTCTCTTGTTTCAGGGGAAAACTTCGTCAAAATAGTTTGTTGTATCATGTCCATTTTAATACCTAACCTTTCTCCCCAATCCTGTAATTTTGCTTGAATGGCTTCCGAAATTTGCTTATCCACCGCAGCAAAAGAGAGAATATTTTGCAAATCGCTTTGATTCCACCTTGCATTGTCATGCGGAACTACCTCGTATTTATCTGCCTGATGCCACATAGCGTCCATTTCTTCTTGCAGCAAACCCAAATGATTTCCCCATTGAAAAATCTTGGATTGTTGCTGCATTTTCAGCGTACTATCTGCCGATAATATCACCGAAACATTATGAAAAGCTGCTTTTTGATGGTCATTTTCTCCCATCGGATAGCGAATAGTGAGAGGAGAACTTGCCATGCGAGCAGGCCTGTCTTTTTTCCCTGAAAGGAAATCAAAAAATCCCATGTAAGTAGTGGATAATGAAGAATTGAGAATGAAAAATTATGCTAACTATGCTAATTTTACAAATTTTAGACAAAGATACGTATTGCAAAACGTTTACCCTACAAAATAGGCACATAAAATTGTACAAAACCGAAAAAATGGCTACCTTCGTGTCAATTTTCACATTTCATAAAAAAATGGGACGCATTCTTGCCATTGATTTTGGCTTAAAACGTACAGGTTTAGCTTGGTCTGATACGATGAAAATAGTGGCTACGGGTTTGGGCAGTTTTGATACTGCTTCTGAACTAGAGCCGCAAATTAAGCTCATGTTTGCTACTGAAACGATTGAAAAGGTTGTGTTGGGCTATCCAACTCGTTTGAATGGGGAGGATACACATTCAACGGCGGCAGTACGTTTGTTTAAGGAGCAATTAGAGGCTTGGTTTCCTGAAACACCCGTAGTTTTCTACGATGAGCGTTTTACGTCAAAACTTGCGATGGAGGTGATGGTGCAAGGGGGGGTAAAAAAGAAAAAACGAGCAGATAAGCAACTCATTAACCAAGTAAGTGCAACCATTATTTTGCAAGAATATTTGAATCAATTTTAGGTGATGAGGGCATGGAAATAACGAAATTGGCAAGTTTTACGGGGCATAGTGGCTCGATTTTCGCAATGACTACGAACGAAAAGGAAGAATTTCTTTACACTTCGGGCGATGATGGAATTGTGGCAAAATGGCAAATAGAACAGCCTGAACTTGATGCAGTAGGATTATTGCGCAGTGCCGAACCGATTTATGCTTTGTGTTGGCTGGAAAAGCAACAACAGTTGGTGATGGGGCTAAGTGATGGAACGGTTCACTTTTTTGAGGTTTCTCAAAAGAAAATCCTTCATTCTTTTCGAAAAATTACGCAAGCCGTTTACAGTTTGCTATATGATGCTCGGCACGATTATTTGTGGATTTTGTATGGAGGCGGATTTCTAAGTGTGTGGGATTGTGGGGCACAAAAAGAGGTATATTTTCATCAATTGAGCAAGGAACATTTGCGTTCTATTGTCATTTGGGAAAATAATTTGCTGATTGGTGCGAGCGATGGCAATATCTATGTGCTACACCGAGAAAATTTTCAGGTATTGTATGTTTGGAAAGCACACGAAAGTTCCGTATTTTCGCTTTCTGTTTTATCTGAAAAACAAATTTTATTAAGTGGTGGAAGAGATGCGCATTTGAATGTTTGGGATTTAAAGGAAATATTTCAAAATGTCGTAAAAATACCCGCTCATAATTTTACGATAAATGACATTGCTATTTCTCCTGATGAGCGTTACTTTCTCACGGCAAGCCGCGATAAAACGCTAAAATTATGGGATAGTAGCAATTTTCAATTAATAAAAGTCATTGATTTTGCAAGAAATGAAGGACATTTGCACAGTGTCAACAAAATAAAATGGCTAAGTAAAAAAAAATGTGTAATTTCGTGCAGTGATGATAAACGAGTTTTGATGTGGGAGATAAATATATAAATTTAGCATTAAATTAACCCAATGATAACACCGATAGAAATAAGAAAAGCAATTTTTGACAAGTCTTTTAGAGGCTATAGTGTCGAAGAGGTGAGTAACTTCTTGGAGATGGTTTCGCTTGAGTTTGAGAAGCAAATCGAAGAATATAAGCGCGTGAAAGGCGAGCTAGAAAAGACGCAAGCAAGTTATAATTCCCTAAAAGAAGTGGAAGGAATGTTGCATAAAACCTTGCAACAAGCTGAGCAATCTACCAAAGATACGCTCGATAATGCCCGTAAGCGTGCAAGTTTGATTGTGAGCGAGGCTGAATCTAAGGCGCGAGAAGTCGTGCGACAAGGTGCGGAGGAGCGCAACCGCATTGATAAGGAAATTCTGGAACTTTGTGAGCGCAGAGATGAAATTTTGATGCAGCTTACTTTATTCCTCAAAACGCAAACGGACCGCCTTTCTAATTTTGGCCGCAAAACAGGGAGTAGCCATACTGTTTATTTGATTGATAATTGGGAAAAAGAGCAAAATGACAATCTATTTGCCACCACTACCCAAATCAAATCGCCTGAAGAGTTGACCAATGTTGATGACATTGTAGAGCAATTGTAAATATCGGGGCTTCTCATTGTTTTATTTGGTTGATTTGCCCCACACAAGTTTGAAAAGAGTTAGGAACGCTTCAAAACGTTCCTAACTCTTTTCATTTTTAAACCAAAGAGGTAGAAGTTAATATAATCCTGTTAAAAATAACGTATATTTGCATGAAAATTTGGTTTTTACTCAAAAAAATAAGATTCAATCAAAACGTTAACTTTTAAAAAAATGGCATATAGCAATTTTACCTACGAAAAAGTGCGCAAAGAATTGGGCATAGAAACGCATAATGTGCATTTATTCCCTCATTTTGAGCGAATTGTGCCTAGCCAGAAACTACAAGAAACGTTAAGCGAAATGGAGGAGCTCGCCTTTTTTAGCGAAAAATCTCGTTCGGAAGCGATTATTTTCCCAATTTTGGTTGAAATTTGGAAGCGAAATGATAAAGCATTTGGGATTTATTCGGGTCCTGATTTGACAGCTGATACTGAAAAAGGGTTGAGCGGAGAATGTGATTTTATTTTAGGAAAAGGAGAGCAAGGATTGGAATTGGACAGTCCCCTTTTTTGTATGATAGAAGCAAAAGACCAAGACATGAAACGTGCTGTGCCTCAATGTATTGCGCAGATGGAAGGCGCAAGAATTTATAATGAAAAGCATAATAAAGAGATTTTTCCGATATGGGGTTGCGTAACAACAGGGGAAGTTTGGTTGTTTTTGAAATTGGAAAATCAGGTTGCTTATATTGACATAAAACGCTATGCTTTGGCAAGGTTGGAAGATGTGTTGGGAATTATGCAGATAATTGTAAGTTGAGTAAGTAATGGATAATTAATAATTAAGGAACTATGACAATTTTTGTGGTTTGTCCAAATTGCTTCATCTGCTCCTTTTGAAAATCAATGATTTTCAAGCGATGCGGCAGCTAATTAATTTCAGTAAATTAATTATACTTAAAATGCCAATTGTACGGGCTGCTTCATCTGCCCTCCATTGGCAAAAACTTCGTTTTTGCGTTGCTGCGGCAGCTAAAGCAGCCGCTACAAAGGTGCGTTTATTTAACTGATTTTAATAAGCAGCCGCTACAAGGGGCGTTCCTCAAAAACTGTCAAACAACCAAATAAATAAGCAAATGCTAGGTGTTCTGTGCCTTATAAATTCAGAAGAATCTACACAACAACTATTTCAAAGTGTTAGTTGTGTAGATTCTTCTGAATTAAAAATAAAACCAATGATAATCAATGTATTAAATTTCAAAACATACTCTTATTGCGCCACAAACATACTTGCATCAGGCGTAATAATTTTATAACTCATTCTGCGGTAGGGTGAACCTAATAAACAGAGGTTAAAATCCACGCGGATGGGCAGGATTTTTAAGATTTTTTTCTCCAATCCGATGTTTAATTCCAAGTAAGGGTCTGTATTTTGCTGCCACAAACCATGCAAACCCACGTATTCATTTAAGCCTAATTTACGCACAAGCGGGATTTTATTGAGCAAAAAACGATGAAATGCCTGCTCAACGTGCGCTTCTACATAGGGCTTTGTGCCAGAATATAAATAATAAGGCATCACAAAAAAAGCGTCTGTATTTCCGCCATGAAAATAAGTTTCATTGCCTTTATAGTGGAATAAATCAGGAAAGAACACTTTACGTTCATTCAAAAATACTCCCCCCGTTACTCGCCAATTCATTGTTCCCAACATTCCTAACGCCGTTGCATCGTTGATGGTCAGCATCATTTTATCAAAGTCGGCAAAACCCGTTTGTAAGGGAACTGCCTTCGTATAACGCAAGGTAAACAAAGGAAAATCCGAACCTAAATCAATTCTTTTGTTGGGCAAGGAAATGTATTTGGTGCCAGGGCGATAGGAAATTTGCAAGGTAGAAATAAACGCTCGATTGAGTTGGAAATTGGGAAGCCTATTTAGTGTAGGGAAAAGTGGATTTTCACCATTTCCTGCGATATTTTCCTCGTATTGCCCATGGTTTTTTTTCCAAGAATATTGCGTTTTGTTTTCGTTAATGCCCGTTCTATGATAATATCCCGTTTCAATTTCCGCTTTAAATCCGTTAAATAATTCACGTTGATAGCCTATTTCGGCATATTTTTGTTGATAAATGCGAATACGATTGAAACCATAAGATAAAGTTGCCATCATGCTTAAATAAGGGTCAATTTGTTGAAAAGGACTGAATTGAAAAACATAATCGCCGCCTTTTAGGTGAATCATTTCTGCCCTTTTGGGGTTTGTAAGGTATTTTATGCCCAACTGATAACTAAATTTTTTACTCAAAAAACCATAACGCATCACGGGATTCAGACTTAATTCTCGGGCATTTTGCTTCCATTTTTTGGTAACATTGGCTTCAGGTAAAATAAAAAGCCCTTCCATTGGATTAAAACCCAAATGTTGAATGAGTGGGCTAAGTTTTACCTTGATTTGTTGGCGGTGAAAGTTTAGCTCTTGTCCTGCGCTCAGCCACTTACCAAAATTGATTTTATTGGCTACTTTTTGCAACGAATCCATGTAGGATGGAGATTTACGAACACTTTCCAAACTGTCTTTTATACGAAAATCTAAGGCTTCTCTGGGCGTAAGTGGAATTGGGCGCGTATGTTCCCAATAATTGTAATTCCTTTTTATAGAACTATCTGAAACCGTAACAATTTCTGCATTAAAGGTATTTTTCTTAAAATTAGGTGTAACATTAAAATCGGAAAGCACCGAAGTAAAAGCTCCTGTGATGGGCAATTTTAAACCACCAAAATCAAAATTTAAGTCAAAGCCCATGCGCGTATGAATCGGCAACCATTTTTGCTGAATTTGCGCATATTGTTGGTGAAATTTCAACGTATCTACCGTTTCCAACTGTTGCGCCTTTGAGGTATGCACATCAATTTCTTTAATGGCATAAGAACTATCCGTTAAATAAATCGTGCCGAAAAAAATAGGGTCGCGTTCTCGTTTAGGTAAAATATTGATTTTGTAGTATTTAACTCCTCTTTCATTCCCTACACCCATCAATTTATAATCGTAATAAAACATTGCATTATCAGCAATTGGCGAAATAATCCCCCTGTCCGCGATGCCTTCAATCACAATCCTATCCTTATACATATCCACACTTGTCCCCAAATTGCCAAACATACTGAACTGCTCGCTGTCGCCACTAATCCGCGAACTCACAATGTTCTCGCGTACTTTATTTGGCACTTGGATAAATACATCTGATACCGTTTCCGACAAAAACAAAATTTTGGTTTTCATCATCAATTCTTGCTCATTGGCGATGCCTTTGTCGTCTTTTTTCTTCTTTTTACCCAAATTGAACAAACTCAAATCCAAATTTATATCGCCCGCACCTATTTTTTCGGGTAGTGCCATTACTGTTTTTGTGTAAGCCTGATATTGATAAGTGGGGAAGGGATTTGCATTTTGTCCTTTGCGCTCAATCGCTTTTTGAATCATACCATAAGCGGGGTCGCGCCCATTTGCGGTAATAATCACATCTTCTATGGACAAATCTTCATTTTTTAAATAAAAATCTTTGCGTATATCCTTGTTAATGAGAAGCGTATCATAAATGGAACTATAACCCATATTTTGCACCCACAAAATGTGTTTCCCTGCGGTCAAGCGTAGCTGATAATTGCCTTTTTCATCGCTCAAAGTGCCGCTTGCAAAACTATCTACGACAATTCCTGCATAAGCAAGTGCCTTTTTATCCGAATCGAAAATCGTACCTTGCAATAAAAAATCCTGCTGTGAAAATAAGAAGAAAGAATGTAGGCAAAAAATGCTAATCAATAGGTGCTTTATCATAAACCTTTATCACTTATTATGAATGTTGATGAAATGGGAAAAATAATCTTACAAAGGTAAAAAAAATATTCAAGGATAATGCAAAAAAGGCTTTGGTAGGCACAAGCGCGGACGCTGTATGCCTACCAACCTTTTCAGATTTCTTATAAAATCAAATACAAGTGAAAAGCAGAGAGCGTCAACGCTTGTGCTTTTCATTAAAGAGAATATTATAGCGGAAAAAGCCGCGCCATAGATTGCAAAAAAATCGTACATTTGCTTTTATTTTCCTTACAAAAAACAAAAACATGAAAAAACAACTTCCATCGAGTCATCAAAATTTTGAGCGAATTATCACGGACAATTTTTTGTATGTGGATAAAACACAGCCTTGTTATGACTTGCTGCAAAACCGCAATATGCTGTTTTTTGCTCGTCCGCGCCGCTTCGGAAAATCCATCATGATTTCTACGATGAAGGCGATTTATCAAGGGAAAAAACATTTGTTTGAAGGGCTTTGGATATATGATAAAGTGGATTGGGAAACGATAAAACGCCCCGTTATTCATTTGGATTTTACCTTACTTTCTCAAAATAAAACCGCCGAAAGGTTAGAATATTCTTTGGGACATTGGCTAGAAAAAGCAGCAAAAGAATATGGTTTTGAACTAACAGAAAGGTTTGCAAAAGACAAATTTATTGAGTTATTAGCGTTGTTTGAAGCGCAAGGGAAAAAAGCCGTTTTGTTGGTTGATGAGTATGATATGCCTTTGACTGATGCCTTGGAGAGTCCTACTTATCAAGAGATTAGAGAAACATTGGGCGATTTTTATGGGGCATTAAAAGGGCATGATGACTTAGTGCATCAGGCAATTATTACAGGCGTTTCTAAGTTTGGGCGCGTTTCTATTTTTTCAAAATTAAATAACCTTACGGATATTTCGATGGATGAAGAATACATGAAAATGTGTGGTTTTACCCAAGAAGAAGTGGAAAGTTATTTTGGGGAAAATGCGGGAGAAATTGCCAAAAAATTGAAAATTACAGAGAAGTTTTTGTGGAAAAAAATCAAAGAAGAATACAATGGTTATTCATGGAATGGCGTGGATAAATTGTATTGCCCTTTTTTGATTGTGCGGTTTTTTACGCACAAAGAATTTGGAAATTATTGGTTTGATACAGGAACGCCTACGATTTTGTTGAAGATTTTGCGCAGAGAGGGTGTTTTACCTTTTGAGTTAGAAGAAGTGGAATCAAACGAGGGCTTACTTTCAAATATGGACGCGGAGAGCATTGATACTGTGAGTCTTCTGTTTCAAACGGGCTATTTAACGGTGAAAAAGGCGGTGAGAAAAATGGGGCATAGAGCCTATTTTTTATCTTACCCCAACAACGAAGTTAGACGCGCCTTTGAGCGGAATATTTTGGCAAATTATTTAGGAGCAAAAGATGCCACAATTGACAGAAATTATATTTCAAAACTTCGTAATGCTTTGTATAACAATGATATCGACAGGTTTATCAAAATTTGTCAAAGCCTTTTTTCTTCGATTGCTTATCAACAAATTGCCAACAATGACGAAGACGCATTTCATGCAATTATGCACTTATTAGTAAAATTGACAGGCGAAAGAGTCGTTTCAGAAGTGCCGCACAATGTAGGGCGAGCCGATAATTTCATCTTTTTGGAAGAAAGAACTTTCATTTTGGAATATAAATATGATGGAACTGCCGCCGCCGCGCTCAAACAAATCATAGACAAGAATTACGCGCAACCTTTTGAGCATGAAGGGCTTCCTTTTACCTTTATCGGCATTAATTTTAGCAGCGAAAAACGTAACATTGATGATTGGTTGCCTAAAAATGATATGTCCTAATTTTTATTATCCCGAAAAATGAAATACTTCCCGTGGCTGTGGTGTTTGTGCTTTTTTGCTTGTCAAACAGTCGAAAGTCAAGACACAAATTCCCGAGAAAAAATGAAAGGCTTGTCCTTTACTGCTCCCATGCAGGCTCTTGATAGTTTGGATATGAAAGAAGTGCAGGCGGTTCATGCGGATTGGATTGCCTTGATGCCTTATAGTTACTTGCGCAAAGACAGCAGCCGTTTGCATTGGAATAGCCCTTGGCAATATTGGGGTGAAACGAGAAGAGGGATTATTGAAAGTATTCGTTTGGCGAAGGAAAATAAACTACACATTATGTTAAAGCCACATATTTGGGCAATGCACGGAGCTTTTACGGGACATTTATCTTTTCAAAAAGCAGAAGATTGGCTAAATTTTGAGCAAAGTTACCGAGAGTATGTACTAGATTATGCCAAAATTGCAGACTCAATGCAGGTGGAAGCGTTTTGTTTGGCTACGGAATTAGAAACGATGATTGCGCAACGCCCACTTTTTTTTGATAGTTTGATTGCGAATATTAGAAAAGTGTATCATGGAAAATTAACTTATGCCGCAAATTGGGACGGCTATGAGAAGGTACATTTTTGGAAACAACTGGATTTTATTGGGATTGATGCTTACTTTCCGCTGTGTGAAGAAAAAAAGCCAAGCACAAATACCTTAAAAAAAGGGTGGAAAAAGCACATTGCCGCAATGGAAAAATGTAGCAAAACGCATCAAAAGCCGATTGTTTTCACAGAGTTTGGCTACCGAAACATAGATTTTGCTGCCCAAAAACCTTGGGAATCAAATACAAAATTCTCTCAAAATGATGCAGCACAAGCCATTTGTTACCAAGCTATTTTTGATTGTGTTTGGAAACAATCTTGGTTTGCAGGCGGTTTTGTATGGAAATGGTATGATCGAAGAAACCACGAAAAAGGCTATCAATCAACAGATTATAGCCCACAAGGAAAAGCTGCTATGCAAATCATTCAACAAAACTATCAATAAAGCCCAACTATTTTTTTATGGCAGAAAAAATGGTGCAATGTTTCTGCTTTTATTTTCGTCTTATATAAGAAAGGTAAACCAATTTCTTTCCATCACTCACTTTATTAACTTAAATTAATACAATAAAAATGAAGCAAAAAGCAAAAAAGTTCTTCACCTTGTTGGGCTTGTTGTTGTCTATTCAGAGTTTGGAGGCGCAAATTCGTAGTACAGCCATTTCCTTTGGCTTGGGAGGTGCTTATCCTATGGGGGTGAAAGATTTGAATGTAGCCTTAAAAGATAATGGCTATTATGAAATGCAAAACCGTCATTCGAATATCAACATGGAAATTATGCGTCTTAATAAAAAATTCTTGTATGGAATAGATGCAAATTTAGTTACCTTGATGGCAACAGCAAGTGGGTTAAATCAGCCAAGAAACGCTTACTATCGCAATTATTCTTTTGTGCCCAAAATCGGATTTTCGCCTTATGTGATGGAAGATTTCCTTTACATTTATCCAACCGTAGGCGCAGGAGCAGGTTTTACTGTGTTAAAAAGAATTCCACCGAATGGAACAGAGGCTTCTATTATTACTGACAGATCTTGGGGTATGGTGTTAGATGGAGCAGTTAATGTTGCTTTGTATAATCCTATTCCTGGCGATTCAGATACGCAATTTGTATTAGGGGCTGCGGTCGGCTATCGTTATTGCCCACTTGATAAAACTTGGCAAAACAACAAACTCTATGCACACAATACCACAAGTACTAGCATGAGTCCGCAAGGTTTGTATTTTAAAGTATGGATGGGCATGGGCAAAAGCTAGGTAAATAATTAATAATTAATAATGAAAAATGGCTTTATCTTGCTTATTACCAATTACTTATCCGTAAATAATGAATAGTAAACAATTAGTAGCTAAGAACATATACTTAATTTATAGGCGGCTTTGGTCGCCTATTTTTTTGCCTACTAAAACCTGTATTAAAGCCTATTATCAGAGCTTCGGTAAAATTCGCTTATTGTATTTTTAATCAAAAACATATTAAATTTCAAATGAAATATATTTTTGCAAGAAATTATTTGTTCATTTCAAAAAAAAGCTATTTATTTGCGAAAGAAATCAACTTCACTAACTATTTCTCGATTTGGTAGTGGCATAAATGTAATGCTGTACGGGCTGCTTTAGCTGCCCGATAACTTGCAAAAACTTCGTTTTTGCGCTTTTGCGGCAGCTAAAGCAGCCGCTACAGGTTTTAGTTAGCATTACAT
>JBJXHA010000254.1:0-7973 GCA_046160275.1 Bacteroidia bacterium
GAAAAAAGGCAAGATGATTTTATGCAATTTAGTTAATAATCAACACTTTATAATTATATTGGTTTACAAAAAATGAAAACATTATTTCAACAGTTATTAGCTTGGTTTTCATGTAGAAAAGAAGAAAACCTAAACGATTTTATAGAAAAGGAAGATATCCCATTTCGTAAAAGATTTGAAAACTTGATAGCTTCTGCCAAAATTAGCGAAGTCATTGAACTAGCGGAAGCTTATCTTGAAAGCCATGAAATCAGGAATGAAGAAACAATTCAAGAATTAACTGAATTGAAAGCGAAATTTATACAGGCAAAAAGAAATAATCAGTTAGGCTTGATTACAAATGAAGAGTGGATTATAACCCAAAATCAGGTTGGATTTGGTTTATTGGAGTTAAATTTTGAGGAAGAAGTGCAAGAGAATGAATTTAAGGAGCAAAAAGTAGAAGAAAATGTAGCGCAATTCATAGCAGACTTAGTCACTTTTAAAAAGCGTTTTCAACACCTTTTAGGACAGGGCTTGATTGACCAAGCAATTCAGTTAGCAGAGCATTATATCACTTTGCATACAGAGGGCAACGAAGATACACAGAAACGATTGATTGTGAGTAAAGGGAAATGGGGTATAACGAAAAAGAATGCAAGATTAGGCATGATTACAAGAAAAGAAAAGTTGGAGACACAAGGAGATGTGGCTTATGAGTTATTAAATTTAGACTTTGTTTAAGTTGCTTGATTATCAATCCCTTATTTTTTGAGTTAGATAGATTGGTAAAGTATTGGTTTTCAGTTTTTTAAATTCAAACATAATCTAAGGAATAAAAAGATTCCGCTAAAAGCTTCTTGCATCGAAGTTTTTAGCGGAATCTTTTATAGAAACATCTTATCGCAACACCGTTTCTTTAGGTGATTCTATGCTTTTCGCAGCGGTGGTTGTGGTTTTTTTTGCTACTTCGGGAGCTGCATAAAAGAGCCACTTCATACCTACGATGGGTAGGGCGAGCAAAAGTAGAATCGAAAAGCCTTGTGAGAAATTTTCGAGATAGGCGAAAAAGAAGGCTAATACGATAAGTGAAATATTGGCGATGTATAGGATAATAGCAGCCGATTTGTGTCCGCAGCCCATACGCATTAACAAGTGATGTATATGATTTCTATCCGCTTTGAAAGGCGATTTCCCGTTTAACATTCGCTCTGTAAACAAGCGCAAAGTATCAGCAACAGGAAGTAGCAAAATGCCAAAGACAATGACTGTACTATGCGAAATTGCTGGGGTTTGCTGGGATAAATGGTTGTCCATCACCAGTTTAATTCCCATCACTGCTTGCAAAAAGCCAATGACCAAAGCCCCTGTATCGCCCATGAAAATTTTAGCAGGATTAAAATTATAGCGCAAAAAGCCGAGTAAGCTGCCTGCCATGGCAAAAGCCAAAATTGCATAATGTTTATCGCCCGAAAGGGCAAATAATAGTGCAAAAACAAGGGCATTCGTAAAGCCTAAACCGCCAGAAAGCCCATCAATTCCGTCAATCAAATTTACGGCATTGGTTACGCCTACAATCAAAATCACGGTGAGTGTGTATTGAAGGAAAACGGGAACTTCGGTGATACCAAACATTCCATAAAATCCGCTCAACCTAACACCGCCCCAAGCAACAAGCAATGCAGCTCCTATTTGGAACAAAAACTTCCGTTTTGCCGAAAAATCGTGCAAATCGTCCATAATTCCCACGCCAAATAGCATGATGAGAGCAACTAATAGATAAGGTAGTTCTCCAAAAGAATCAGTACTTATCCAAGAAAGCAGAGAGGCAAATAATCCTACTAAAATGCCTGCAAATACCCCAATTCCCCCTAAAGTTGGCGTTGGATTTTTGTGTGCTTTCCGTTCATTGGGCGTATCTAATAAATTCAAGCGTTTGACCTCTCGAATTACAATTGGAATCACGGCAGACGCTACTAAGCCGCTAAACACAAAAGCCAAGCCTGCTTTTAGGCAGGTAAGAATAGGTAAAGAGTATGGGAGTGTCGTCATAATCTGAATATGTTAAATTTTGGTTCTTGGGTTTTTTATGGCAATAACTCGCATTTGGTTGCACAAAGGTACAACTTTTATTGAGACGTTAGCTATTGTTAGATGAATAGATGTTATAAACCTATTCATTTTACATACGAATAATGGTTTTTCTATCATAAATCGGGCTTCATTAGGTTGAGGACTACGGCAAGTAAATATATAAATAAAATAAAAAAGGTGCTGGCAATGCATTTCTCTGAACAGTTCTTCTCATTCGGTAAGGTAAAATTATGTATTTTTCCTAGAAATACCAAAAAAAATTACGAAAACTTCAAAAATATTATTCTTTTTTGCAATTTAATTCAAAAATAAAAATTTAAGTGCTTTGTAATCAGTATTTTACCTTTATGTTGTGGTAGATTTCTTGTGGTTGATAATCTTTTCTCAAAGGGTATCCTTCCCAATCTTCTGGGAGCAAAATGCGGCGTAAATCGGGGTGATTCTCAAAAAAGATACCCAATAAATCGTAAGTTTCGCGCTCGTGCCAATCGGCAGCTCGCCAAAGATGCGCCAAAGATGGTATTTTGGGCAGGTCGGGAAGGGGCGGTTTTTCGACCATACATTTCACTACGAGCGAATGTTCATACACAATTGAGTAAAGATGATAGACCACTCCTATCTTATTTTCTTGAGGTAGATCAATTCCTGAAAGATTGGCTAAATAATCAAAATATAAACCTTCGGTATGTTGTAAAAAGGCGCAAACTGTCGCCAAGTTTTCTGGAGAAAGGCAAAGGTAAGGTTGTTTTACCGTTTCATTTGCTTCAAGAATTACCTCAGCCCCAAATTTTGTTGTGATTGCTTGAATTATTTCAGAAAAAGTCATATTAGTTAATGGATAATGAAAAGTTGATAATGACAAATTGTGTTGATTTGTTTATTATCAACCTTTTATGATGATATAATACTTGCAATAAATTAATCTCTATGTAACATTTGATTGTTGATAAGCCTATTTTCCAATTTCCTCTATCAAATGAGCAACTTTCACAGGAACATCAGCCGCATTTTTGAGATGATGTGCTAACCAAATTGCCAAAAGCCCCATAATCACCGCCAAATATCCCACATAATTGTACCTTTCCCAATGCCCATTTGGCATTTCCACAACAATTAATCCTCCAATAAAAGAGGCTAATCCCGAAGAAATTTGTTGCGTAAAGGAATAAATACTCATAAATGTACCACGATGTTTTGGCAATGTCGCCGAAGTAATCATAGCAGAGGCAGGAACCATGCGCCCTGCTGCGAATACAAAAAAGAGTGTTCCTACCACCAAGACAATGAAAAGGGCGGGCGTTGAGAGATGTGTCATGGCTAAAAAAGGAACAAACGAAAGTAAAACCATCACTTGAAATATTTTTAATTTGCCATATTTATCTGCGATTCTTCCCACCCAAGGACTAGAAATCATTGTAGCAATTCCTCCCACCAAATAAATATAAAACAACTGTTCTTTGGGAAAAGCCAAATTAGAAACCAGATATTGGCTGATATAAGGAACAATGGAAAATTGACCCATGACTAGGCAAAAAATAAGCGCATAGGCAAGCAAATGATTGCTATTTTTTAATACCACCCAAAAGTGCTTAAAAGCAGAGGATTCGGCTCTTTTTTCTGCTAAATGCTGCTTAAGTTGAGGAACAAAAGCATGAATTGCATATAGAATAGGTAGTCCTAAGCCTACAACCGCAAAAAAAGGAACATTCCATGAAAATTTAGCAGATAGAAATAGCCCAAAAGGAACACCCAAAGCCGCCGCCATTGAAAATGCCATCATGACAATGCCCATTGCCGTAGCTCGCCTTTCGTGTGGAACGGTATCGCCCACAATCGCCAAGACAGTAGAACCTAATACGCCCCCAAATACACCCGTCAAACCCCGCGCTATCATAAAAAACCAATAAGTTGGCGACAAGGCGCAAATAAATGTACCTATCAAAAAGCCTAAGTACATCAAAAGTAAGGTGCTTTTGCGGTCAAATTTATCCACCCAAAAGGCAGCCAACAAGCCCGAAATGCCTGCGGAAATGCTATAAGCTGAAACTAATGCGCCAAATTGCGTAGGGGAAATGTGGAAAGTTTCACGCAGCATCGGAGCCATCGGCATCATAATCATAAAATCCATGATGTTCGTAAACTGAACCGCCGCTAAGGTGTAGAGCAACCTCTTTTCGTTTGTATCCATTAATATTTGTTTCCCTCAAAACACATTATTAAGCGAATAAGTTATAACAACAAAAGCCTTGTTTCCACTATTTCCTTGAATTTCCGAAGAATCGCAATAATCGTGAGCAGGCTTTCAGCCTTAGTGTTATCATAAGACTTTGAAATGCAGAAACTAACCCAAAACAAAAGGTTACTCTTCCTTTTTCTCTATCAATTCTTTTGGGAAATAATCAAATTCATCAATATTCCGTTTTTCGCTGTTAAAATTAATGCCAACATAAGTAAAAGGAAACCCTTCATTTTCAAAAGGTTGTGCATAATTTTTGTCAATAATTTGTTTCAAAGCATCTGCAGCCTTTCCGTTGAATTTATATTCCAAAATAAAAATTCTTTCAGGCATAAAAATAATATTGTCGGCGCGACCTATATTATGTGGCACTTCGGGAACAATGCGCAAACCTGTTAATTTTACGAGCAAGTGCATAATAGCATGGAAAGCCGCCTCATCGCTGTTCGCAATTTGTTGATAAGCTATCGAAGAAAAAGCAGATTGGCAAATGCTAATGAAGGTTGGAACATCGTTTATTTCTAAAGCTCTGCGAAGTTTATCAATGTAATTCATATCCACCTGCTCAGGCGTTTTTTCCAAATAATTGGCAAATATCTGTTGTTCAAAGGCATACCTTACTTCATTATTTGGATAACTTAGGTAATAATTTGTTCCCCAAGCATCTCTTTTTATTTTTTTGATAGTTAAATATCCCGTTTGAAACAACATTCCGACAGTTCCAATGTTGTAAATATCCCGTTGTGATAAACTTACCTCACTTGCTCTTATCTCCTCTAAGTCAAAAGGCAGCACTTTTTCTTTGCGCATTAGCTTTACTAACAAGGTCGGCGTACCCGTATCAGACCAGTAATTTCGAAACGCTTTGTGTCGCAAAAAACGCATGATAAGAAAAGGGCAATATAATTTATCTTTCCCATTCCAAGAATATCCATTATATTCTTCTTGTATTTTTTTCCATATTTTTTTCTCACTCATTCCCAATTTCTCAGCAATTTCTTTTATGTCTTCTGAAAAATATTGTACTAACTCCTCTTGCGTAAAACCGCACATTTTCATGTAAGGCTCGTCCATCGAAATATCCGTCAAATTGCTTAATTTAGAGAACAAAGAAACTTGCCCAAATTTAGAGATACCTGTAATAATCACTTGATGTAACAATTCGCCTGCCCCTTTTAACGCACCATAAAAACTAGCTAATATTTCTACAACTTCCTCATATTTAGGTGTATATAGCGCGTCTGTAAGCGGCATATCGTACTCATCTATCAAAAAAACTGCCGTTTTCCCTTGCGCTGCAAAAATTTCTAATAACTCAATGAGTTTTTCTTTTGCATCATTTTCCTCTGTTAAATGACAACCATAAATTGCGGCATTTTTATCTATTTGTAAAGCAATAGCTTTACTCAAAGACTGTTGCGCTGAAACCTTTGTAAAATCCAAATGAATGACAGGGTGTTTTACCTCCTCCCAATCAATTTTATCGTAAATCCACAAGCCTTCAAAAAGGTGTTTTTTGCCTTCATAAATCGCCTTCATCGTAGAAATCATCATAGATTTCCCAAAGCGGCGCGGGCGAGAGAAAAATAATGCCCCTTCTTCGTCAAGCAATTCATAAAAATAAGCGGTTTTGTCCACATAGACCAAGCCTTTGGTGATAATTTGCTCAAAATTTTGATGACTTGTTGGATAATATCTTTTTTTCATTTTTTTGCGAATTTTGCTTACAAAGATAGGTTTTTTTTAGGGAAATGTAGATACTTATATAAACATCTTATGTTGAGTATTTTTTTGCAATCTTTGCATTTAAAATTTCACATTCTGTTACTTTTTTATTATTTTTGCACTTGTAAAATGAGGGTGTGATACTTATATATTTTTTTTAAAGCAAGAAGGTAAGGCTATCCCCCTCATGGTTATATCACTTAAATTTATTGATTAATGAAAAATTCAGTTGAATATCTTGTTCGTTCATTGAAAGCGTTGTCTGATGACAAATACCCTCTAAATAAGGGTTCTCTGCGATTGTTAGCACAATTAGCAGACATTTTCCCAGCAAATGTGCGAGAAAAATGGGATTTATCAAGATCTTCTCAACTAGACGAGGAGACTCTACGTGCAATAAGGGATCAGTTATGAGAAATTTACTTAAAAATATGTTTAAGTTTTAGTTGTTTGATTAGCAATCTCTTATTTTTCAATTCAGACGAATCTACACAACCACTATTTCAAATGTTAGTTGTGTAGATTCGGCTGAATTGTTTAGGTTGATAAAAGGTTGCAAAACTTCCCTTCATCACAATCTTGGGTCAACTCCCTCCGTCTCCAACGCCAAAATACCCATTACACATTCATGAATTTGGCGAAGGGGGCGTTTTTCGGCAAATCTTTCTAAGGCTTCTAATCCCAAGACAAATTCACGCAAAGCCAAAGAGCGTTTGGCGGAAATTGCACGTTCTTTTAAGCGCGTAATATTTTTGCTAATCGTGTATTCGGCACCGTAAATAATGCGGAGATATTCGCGCCCGCGCACTTTTACCGCAGGTTGTAGCAAACTATCTTTCTTTTTGCTAATAAAATTCAACGGTTTTACCACCATGCCTTCGCCACCGTTTGCCGTCAAATCAAGCCACCATTTTTCAGCCGCCGCTTTTTCCTCCTCATTTTCAAGGGAAATGACTTTGTAAGGCGTAGCCATGAGCAAATCCTTGTCAAATTTGCAGATATTGGCAATCGTTTCCATCTGCCAAACGTGGTCTTTGTCGGTATGCGTTTTGCCTTCGGTTGCCAAGATATGAAAAGGCGCGAGTTTCCAACCTTCTAAGCCATTGGTTTCTTTACAATATTGGCGAAAAGCCGTTACGTATTGTGCTATCACTGTTTGTTTTTGCTCAAATTCTTGCAAAACTTCCCCAATTTCAATGCCGCGTGCTTGTGTTTGGCGAATAAAAGGAAGTGTTTCTGCCAAAGCATTCGTAGCCGAAGCCCCAACTGCCGCATATTGCACGCGAATTAATTCTTGCGCTTTTGCCGACCAAGGCATGAGTTCACAATCTAGGCAAATCCATTCGGTTTGAAAACGTTCCCAAGTTTCGCTTTGCGTCAAAGCCGACTGAACACGCTGCAAAAATTCATTTTCTAGCTTTTCATCATTAAAAAAATTGCGCCCTGTGCGTGTGTAACAAACCCCAAATCTTGACTCCTTCACGCCAAAATGTTTTTGGGCAGCTTCCACACTTTTACAAATGACGACAACCGCACGCGAACCCATATGCTTTTCTTCGCAAATCACTTTTTCTACGCCATTTTTTTGGAAATAGCTAAAGGCTTCGGTCGGATATTCTAGGTAATCGGGCAGGCTGCTTGTTTCGCAAGGCGACATCGTAGGCGGCAAATAAATTAACCATTTGGGATTCAAGGCAAAACGACTCATCACTTCTAAGGCGGCAGTCATGTTATTTTCACGAATCGAAACGTTAAGATGATAGCGCGTTTCCAAGAATTTTTTACCCGAAAAATCTGCAAAATCTAGTACATCATCTAAGATATGTTGGGCAGAAAGTTCCGCATTTTGATAAGGTGCGACATGAAGCGGGCGTTTAGGTTCGGCATACACTTTTTTCGCTTTTACGTCAATCAATTCCCTTTCAGGATAACGCAAAGC
>JBJXHA010000255.1:0-3403 GCA_046160275.1 Bacteroidia bacterium
CGTTCCTAAATCAGTTTCAAAATTTAATTCAGCAGAATCCACACAACAAACGTTTTAAAATAGCAGTTGTGTGGATTCTGCTGAATAAGAAAAGGCAAAAAATTGATTTCTATTTAGGAACGGTATAAGTACTCGGTAAGAATTAGTTTATGTTATTATTTTTACTCAAAACATTGATAAGAAGCAAGTTAATATCATTATCCATTCTCAATTATTAATTATCCATTACTTAAGTGTAGTAGCCTCATTATCCATTCTCAATTATAAATTCTCAATTTTCCCTTCTCACCTATTCCCTAATTCTTCCACTTTCTTTTCTAATGCCTCTACTTCTTCGTCTGTATTCCTTCTTGGATAATTAAATAACAAAGAAGAAATCAAAGGTAAGACGAAAATCACTACGGTAGTAATCGAAATGTATAAATCGGTGTGTTCGCTTTCTAAGAAATGAGAAAAACTGTGTTCAGGGTAGAAATGAGTGAAGATAGAGGTCATCAATTTTAGTCCCAATACTCCAATCACCACGAAGGCTGAAGTTTCCAAAAAGGGATATTTTTCCATCAATCTAACAAAAGCCTGTGCCACAAATCGCATTGCCAAAATCCCAATAAATACCCCTAAGCAGATAAGCGCGATTTTATCTGTAAAAGCAACTGCAGCAAATACATTGTCAATGGAAAAAGCTAAGTCCATGATTTCCACCAAGATAACCGTTGACCAAAAATGTCCAAATCGCCCAATCGTTGCTTTATAAATGCGACTTTCTTTTTTATTTAAAGTGTCGTCTTCTGTTTCTATTGTTCTTTTTGACCAGAAATAACCAAAACATAAATACAACAAATACAAACCACCGACAGGTTTTAACCACCAAATTTTTACCAGCCAAGCCGCCAATACTAAGCAAATTCCCCTAAAAACATAAGCCCCAATGATGCCATATTTAAGCGCTTTTTCTCGCTGCTCTTTTGGTAAGTCCATTACCATTGTTGCCAATACCGCAGCGTTATCCACAGACAAAAGACTTTCAATGAGAATCAAATTGAAAATAACCAGCAGAGCCGCATTCAAATCGTTGCCCAATAATTCTTGTATTAATTCCATTGTGTTCTATTTGTAATTAAAAACATTTCCCTAATAAAAAGTAAGTCCTTAAACGAAATTTTTAAAGGATTTGTTTCAATAGGGCTGCAAAGTTCGCATTTTTTTAGGGGAAATGAAAAGAATATTTGCAAAACAAGAAAGTTCCTCATTCTTCCCTTCTCTTCACGCTTATTCAATTACTTTACACGATTGGTTATTTCTACTAGGAAAACCTTTTTACAGACTGTACTTTTGAAATAAAGAAAGGAATATCACCATTTTTGAGTAATATACTCTCTTTTATTTTTTATTTTCAACTATTTTAATTCGTTTATTTTATGAAGCAGCAACATTTTTTCACAATGCTCTTACTCGCAACTACAGCCCCCGTATTTGGGCAATTCGCAGTAGGTTCTAAGGCAATTACAGGTAGCATAAGTTCTTGGGGGACTTTCTACGAAAATGGCAACAATTCAAACAATAACTCATCAGGCAGTGGGGATTTGAGCCTTGGTTATTCTAAATTTATACGCTCAAATAGAAATGTAGGTATATCATTAGGAATGGCTACACAAGGTTATAGGAATGTTTATGGTAATGGAATCGGAAGAGGCATTGAGGTAAGCCCTTCCCTAACAATTGGTACAGACAAGTGGATTCCTCTTGGCTTTATCGCCCCTCATTTATATGCAAGACTTGGACACGGAATATCAGCAGGCTATCTTTATAACAATCAGAAAACAATCCAAAATGACTCTTCCATTTTAAACAATTCACAAAATTCAGCCTCGTTAGGGTACAGTTTTAACGTAGGGTTAAGCTATGTAATCAAAAAACGTTGGTTATTATCGGCAAATATGGGCGGCATTGGTGGTGAAATAACTATGTCTCAGAATACAATCGTCCCTAACAGTCCAATAAACCTAAGTGCGCGCTTTCAAGGATCTTTTTCTCCTAGCGTATGGGGTTTTGGCATTGCTTATTTCCTAAAAGGCGGAGAGGAATAAATAAGGAGTGGATAGTTATGAATGAATAAAATACGAGAATCTGCATTTTGTTCGAAAAACATAAAAGGAGAAAGCCACCCAAAATGGTGACTTTCCCTTTTTTCACTTACTGACTTATTAGGTTCTTATTCCTTCACAATCTTCACGCTTTGATGCACATTTTCTTTATCAAAAGAGAGAATGTAAATACCAGCAGGAAGTGCTTCCAAAGAAAGCTGAATGTCGGTGTCGCCTTCTTCTAAATTGCGTTTTTCAGTCCAAATATTTTGTCCTAAACTATTGACCAAGGTTAAAGTCGCTTCTCCCGCTTCTGTTACTTGAATTTTCGCATTTAACATCTTTTCGGTAGGATTGGGGTAAACTGAAAGTATATTTTCAAAGGTTTCCTCCTCATTTTGCATCACCCTGCAACCCGTAGCAGTTGCACTTTGGCGAATATCCATGGTTGCAGAGGTAGCAGTACAAGTAATGCTTGGATAAACATAAGTTGCTATTACATTTCGGCGCAAGTTGTTGGTGGTAATGCCACTCACCGCTAAGGTGTTTCCTGTGCCGATAACCGTTGTGCTAGAAACAGCAGGATTATACCAAGCATAAGTAGGGGCTACTGTACCTGCTGAAGTTGTGTAAGCTGCTGTAAATACTGCACTTGTTACTGTTGGACATACATTGATTTGTGTAGCTGAACCTGATTGTAGTGAACCCACAGAAGAAGTGATAGTGGGTTTAGGAGCATTAACTACGGTGATAGTCAAACTATTGGAAGGTGCAGAATAACAACCATTACTCAAATTTCTTGCTGTATAAGCGCGTGCTACTCCACCAGTTGAGGTTTCTGTGATAGAGGTAGTAGTTGGTCCTACGGAACTGGCTCTGTACCATTGAACAGAACCTACAATGTTAGTTGCGGCTAAGGTAATTCCTGTACCTCCTTGACAAGCAATATCACTTGCAGAAGTACGGGTAATGGTAGGAGGTGCTGGTACTGCTTTTAGGGTAACATTTACCGCATCAGGCGCACTTGCACAAGTAAACGTTGCCTCTTGCTCTGTGATGGGGCGCGCAATAACAAGAGAATAAGTTGTAGGGCTTGTTAATGTTCCCAAAACAGTAGGTGTAGCCACGTTACTTGCACTCAGATTTGTACTAGGTGTCCAGGTATAAGTTGTGCCTGCGGGGTAAGTACCTCCCCCTATTGTTATGGTTGAACCCAAACAAATATCCCTATCAATTCCTGCACTAGCAGTAGCTTTTTTCAAACTAATGCCGATGGTATCCGTGAAAGTACCGCAATTATTTACATCATAAGCCACTAA
>JBJXHA010000256.1:0-10422 GCA_046160275.1 Bacteroidia bacterium
TAAGCTTTATTTGCATCATGCAAACAAATATTTTCACTTATTCTTTCCCTTTTGCGCTTGAAAGTGGAGAAGAACTAGCCGGTATAGACATTGCTTATTCTACCTACGGACATTATGTGCCTAAAAAAAGTAAAGTGGTTTGGGTGTGCCATGCGCTTACGGCTAATGCTGCGGTTTTTGATTGGTGGCAGGGCTTATTTGGAGAAAAAGACTTATTCAATCCTATGGAGTATTTTATTGTTTGTGCCAATGTATTAGGGAGCTGTTATGGTAGTACACAAGCGTTAAGCCTAAATCCTATTACTCATCGCCCTTACTTTCACACTTTTCCTTTTCTTACCATTCGTGACATGGTGAATGCCCATATTTTGCTTCGGAAATATTTGCAAATTGAAAAGATTGAGGTGTTAGTAGGCGGTTCTTTGGGAGGACAACAAGCCTTGGAATGGAGTGTTATTGAAAAACAAGTAATTCAAAATCAAATCCTTATTGCAACAAATGCCCTTCATTCTCCTTGGGGTATTGCTTTTAATGAAGCCCAAAGAATGTGTATCACTGCCGATGTGACTTGGCAAGAAAATTATGCGGAAGCAGGTTTACAAGGCATGAAGGCTGCACGAGCAGTGGCATTGCTTTCTTATCGAAATGAAGCAACTTATCAACATTTTCAAGCAGAAGAGGGCGAAAAACTGCAAGGCTTTCGTGCTGCTGCTTATCAACAATATCAAGGTGAAAAGCTGGCAAAACGTTTTCATGCGTTTTCCTACATGACACTTTCGCGGGCAATGGATTCGCATAATATAGCAAGAGGAAGAGGAGGTTATCCTGCGGCAGTTTTACAGACGATCTGCGCAAATACGCTAGTCATTGGCATTAACTCTGATATACTTTTTCCTTTACAAGAGCAGCAGTTTTTGGCACAATTTATCCCTTATGCTTCTTTTCAAAGCATAGATTCTATTTATGGGCATGATGGTTTTTTGCTGGAAACACAAACCCTTAGCCGTTTGATAGGTCATTTTCTTTCGCAAAAAAAGGAAACAACACGCACCTTATTTTCCATTCATTAACTTTTCTAAAAACATGAGCAAAACACTCAACATTGGACTTTTTGGCTTTGGCGTTGTAGGCGAAGGCATTTATCACGTCTTACAAGCTACCCCAAGTCTGCACGCAAATATCCAAAAAATTTGCATCAAACACGCCGATAAACCGCGTAATGCCCCTTCTCATTTGTTTACAACTTCAGCAAATGAGTTGTTAGCAGATGACAATATTCAAGTGATTGTGGAATTGATTGATGATGCCGCAGCAGCATTTTCGATTGTTAAGCAAGCCTTAACGAATAAAAAAGCCGTTATTAGTGCGAATAAAAAAATGATTGCCGAGAACCTTTCAGCATTGTTGGCTTTGCAAACAGAATACAATACGTCTTTCTTATATGAAGCCGCCGTCTGTGGGGCGATACCTGTCATTCGCAATTTAGAAGAATATTATGACAATGATTTGCTACATTCTTTTTCGGGTATTGTAAATGGCTCTACTAATTTTATTTTAACTCAAATGAATGAAGAAGGGCATAGTTATGAAACGGCTTTGCAACAAGCGCAGGCACTTGGTTTTGCAGAAAGCAACCCTGACCTTGATGTAACAGGTAAAGATGCGCTTAATAAATTATTGATTGTATTGCAACACGCCTACGGCTTGCTTGCGCCAAAAGAGGACATTGTGCATTTGGGTATCACGCATTTACAAGCGCGTGATGTAGTATATTCAAAAGAAAAAGGATATAAAATTAAATTGGTGGCAACCGCCAAACGCATCAACGCGCAAGAAATTGTAGCCTATATCTTACCTACTTTTGTTACACCCGATAGCCAACTTTATGCGATTCGCAATGAATTTAACGGAGTGCTTATCGGCAGTAAATTAGCAGATGCGCAGTTTTTATATGGCAAAGGCGCAGGGCGTTATCCTACCTCTTCGGCTGTTTTGAGCGATATTTCGGCTTTACGTTATAATTATCGTTATGAATACCGTAAGACTAAAGCAAACTTTGGGTATCAACTTTCTCAAGACTTTCTGCTAAAAATTTATGTGAGCTTTGAAACGGAAGCTGACCTACAATTCAGTGATTTTCAAGAAATAGAAGAACGGTATGTAAGCAAGGAAGGGCAATATTTGATTGGTACAATTTCTTTACAGCAACTGCAAAATAGTACTTGGCTTTACTCACCAAAGGTGTCGGTAATTGCCTATCTTTCGTAAAGTTTAAGATAATACGGATTGTCAAAAAAGAGGCTGTATAAAAAAACTAATTCACAAAAAACATTATTCATTATGATCGCTTTTTTATTGTGTTCTACGTAAAAAAGTTCGGAACTCTTCGAAGAGTTCCGAACTTTTTTGACAGCCCCTTTTTTGACAACCCCTGTAAGTCCTCAAAGGGATTTTATCACTTCAATCGCTCTCGAATGTCCATGTCAAATCTATCGGCTGTGGTTTTGGCGATGTCGTAACCTGCATCTAAATGACGCAATACGCCCATGCCAGGGTCGTTAAACAAAACTCTTTTTAGGCGTTCTGCGGCTTCGTCTGTTCCGTCTGCCACAATTACCTGCCCTGCATGAATCGAATAACCGATACCTACGCCTCCTCCATGATGTAAGGAAACCCAAGTTGCGCCACTTGCAATGTTTACCATAGAATTAAGGACTGCCCAGTCAGCAATCGCATCAGAGCCATCAAGCATAGCTTCTGTTTCACGATTCGGAGAGGCAACAGAACCTGTATCTAAATGGTCACGCCCAATCACAATCGGAGCTTTTACTCTTCCTGTTTTTACTAACTCATTAAACGCAAGCGCAGCCTTATCTCTTTCGCCTTGTCCTAACCAGCAAATACGCGCAGGAAGTCCTTGAAAATCAATGCGTTCTTGCGCCATTTTAATCCAACGAGCAAGCGGTTTATTATCAGGGAAAAGTTCAAGAATCACTTTATCTGTTTCATAAATATCTTGAGGATCGCCTGATAAAGCCACCCATCTAAAAGGACCCTTTCCTTCACAAAATAGCGGACGAATATAAGCAGGTACAAAACCAGGGAAATCAAAGGCATTTTCTACCCCACGTTTGTCTTTTGCTTGCCCACGCAAATTATTACCATAATCAAAGGTAATTACGCCACGTTTTTGCAATTCTAACATGAGTTTTACGTGCCTTGCCATCGTGTCGAGGCTCAACTTGCTATATAAAGTAGGGTCAGTTTCGCGCAAAGTTTTTGCCTCTGCCACCGTCATATTTTCGGGAAAATAGCCTACTAATTCATCATGTGCAGAGGTTTGGTCGGTGAGGGTATCAATCGTAATGTTGTGGTCAATTAGGCGTTGCAACAAATCTACTGCATTACACAAAACCCCAATTGAAACAGCTTCTTGGTTGGCTTTTGCTTCCAAAGCTCTGTCAATTGCCGCATCAATGTCGTAGGAAATCTCATCTAAATAGCGCGTTTCAATTCTTCGCTGAATCCGCCATTCTTCCATTTCTGCCACTAATGCCACACCTTCATTCATGGTAATTGCCAAAGGTTGCGCGCCTCCCATTCCCCCTAAACCTGCGGTAACATTTAACGTTCCTTTCAACGTCCCACCATAATGTTTCACAGCAAGAGCGGCATACGTTTCGTAAGTCCCTTGCACAATTCCTTGAGAACCAATGTAAATCCAAGAGCCTGCGGTCATTTGCCCATACATAATCAAGCCTTTTTGCTCTAGTTCACGAAAATAGTCCCAAGTTGCCCAACGTGGTACAAGTAAAGAATTGGCAATCAAAACACGCGGTGCGTCTTTGTGGGTTTTTAAGATTCCCACAGGTTTGCCTGACTGAACTAGCAAAGTTTCGTCATTTTCCAAGTCGCGTAACGCCTTCAAAATCAAAGCTAAAGCCTCATGGTTACGCGCTGCTTTTCCTGTTCCTCCATAGACTACAAGGTCTTCGGGGCGTTCAGCCACGTCAGGATGTAAATTATTTTGTAACATTCGCCAAGCGGCTTCTTGTAGCCAACCTTTACAATGCAATTCCTGCGGATTGTAAGGTAATGTGGTAAGTTTTGTTGAGAGCATACTTCATTTGATATTTTTTATAAAACCAACAAAACAAATTTATGTTTATATTTGGCGATTAAAATTTAGTTTAGGGTATGAAAAGTGAAATTGTCAATAAGTGGTTAATATCTTTGTTAAAAAGCAAAAAATGGGAAAAAACTTAGCAGAAAAACATAAAACGCACTTGTTATTTTCTATTTTATAATGCACTTAAGTAAAGTGTCTTTTTTTCGTTTCTTCATCTAAAGGTTACGAAAGTAGTTCAAAAAGCGACATTCCCTAGATTATGCTTTGGGAATTAAAATCAAATAACTAACTTCGTCAATTATTTGATTTTTTGTATTAAGCTCCCTGTAATTACCCCTTTTGAGAAAAAGCCTTTGAGGGCTAGTGATGTGTATGCGAATAATTATACGAAGAAATGAATCAACCATTTTATAAATAACTGACGAATCAAACTTATCATTTTATGATGAAAAAAACAATTTTCTTTGCGCTTACCTTATTTTTGGGGAATAGTGCCTTCGCTCAATACGAATCTGTTTTGTTTGACTACCAAAACGCAACTTTTAACAACGGTCAGGCTCTCCCTGCTGAAAGCGATTTGTTGATTTCGGGACCGATTAGTCGCAAAATTCAGCGTGTAGAAGTTTCTGTGTATCGTGGAAAAGGTGCGCACCGCAAACCTTTGTATCAAAATGAATGGAAACGCGTGCTAGGAAATTCTCAAGAAACTTTTCAGATGCCTTTTCATTATAAATTGCATGGTGCGAGTGAGTACGATTTTAGTGTAGATTATTTCAGAAAGGTAACAGAGGAGGAAAAAGAGGATTTGCGTAAATCTTTGCATCTTGCCTTAGATAGTTACATTGGGCAATGCTTTGAGCAAAACGGCAAAAAAGTGAAAATGTTGCGCTCTGAAGCCATCATTATGAATGACTTAAACCAAATTATGAAAGACGCGATGATTTATTATCGTAATGAGTCTGAAATCATGTTTGGCGGTTTTTCGGATATTGCTCGCAGAGGACTCCAAAATTTATCGGGCAGAAAACTACGTAGAAGCGAGGCTGCAAAATTGGGTGATGTTACAGAAAGAAGTACCAAATTAGAAGCAACTGCTAACCTTTATACCGAAAGGCTGGGCGAATTAAAAGCGCTTTTGCATAATGAATCAGACCAATTATTAAATACAGACTTGTTGATTCGTGCCGATGAGCGCAGAGTTTCTGATTATCCTACCAAGCACACCCGCAATACCATTGCGATAAATGCGGGCTATGGTGCCGCGTATTTTAATGGCAATTCTGATAAAAACATAGATTATGGTCGCTCTCCTTATGTAGGCTTGTCATTTCCTTTGGGTAAAAGTGCTTTTAGTGGTTCTTTTTTAGCAAATTCTTCGATTTCGGTAGGTGCATTTACCAATAACATGAAGGATAAAGGAGGAAATACAGTTTCTGGACCTATCTTTGGCAGACCTTATTATGTGGCCTATGGCTATCGTGCTTTCCGTTTTATTCGTGTCAATGCAGGTGCAGCTTTTTTGGAAACAAGATATGCCGATAACACAAAGCAATTCATGGTTCGCCCTTTTGTAGGGGTAAGCGCCGAGTTGAGTTTATGGTTGGGTTTGGGAGATAAACATTAAGCGTATGTTTTGAAATAAATAAGAAAATGTTAGCTGTTCTGTGCCATATCAATTCAGAAGAATCTACACAACCGCTACTTTAGGGTGTTAGTTGTGTAGATTCCTCTGAATTAAAGAAAAAATGCTTGATAATCAGTGTGTTAAATTTCAAAACATACTCTAATTTTAATTTTATGAACAAAAAAATATACCACTTACTACTTGCTTCTTTGACGCTTGCAACGCCTTCGGTTTTTGCGCAAAAAGCAAAGGTAATGAACAATTATAATTGGCAATTTGGGGTGCAGAGCGGTGTTGTGGGTTATTTTGGCGATTTAGGTCCTAATTTTTCAAACCAAAGAGATTGGAAAAAATGGGACAAACACCCTTCCTCTTTTGGCACAAGTTTGTCGCTAGAACATCGTTTTTCTTCGGCATTGGGCTTTTCTGCGAATGTCTTTACGGGGAGTTTTACGGCAAATGATAGGGCTTATGACTGGAATGACAAGCTAATGACCAATTATGCGAATTTTCAACGCGCTTTGAATTGTCGTACAGAAATTCTTGATGCTTCTGTATCAGCTATTTATCATTTTGATAATAACTTTATCATCAAAAGAAATGCTCGTATTGCTCCTTTTGTGAGCTTGGGTGTAGGCTATACAGGCTGGCGTGTTTGGGCTGATTTGTATGCAAATGGAGGGACTCAAAAATATTTTTATTGGAATGATGGGAAAATCCGCGACTTAGCAGAAAATGACCCAAACGCAGCAAACGCGGTTGAAATAAAACAAGATAGAACTTATGAAACGCGAGTTGATGGCTTGAATACAGAAGGTCAAAAATATGCAACGCAAGCCTTGATGATTCCTTTAACTTTGGGAACAAATTTCCGCTTATCTGACCGTTGGAATTTTCAAATTGCAGCTACCGCAAAATATCTTTTCTCTGACTATTTAGAAGATGTAAGCGGAAAGTATTTGCTGAATTACGAAAGTGCCACCCAAGAATATGCCGCCAATCCTTCGGGAAGCAAAAATGAATATCGCGGGAATTCGAATGGGCAAAACGATATGTATGGCTATGTTTCGGTAGGGCTTGCTTATAATTTTGGCATGAGAATCAAACGTTTTAGAGGGCAAAATATGTACTCTACCTATGTGCCAAAAACCGTAGAAAAACCCAAAGAAAATGTATTGCCAGAAACCCCTGTAGTAACGCCTACGCCTGCAACACCAAGCAATCCTAACATTATTATCAATGTTCCTGAATCAAAAACAGTAGAAAAAACGACTGTTGTGGAGAAAAATTTGGATACACGATTTGCGCAGATGGAAAAGGAGATGCAGGAACTAGGTGAAAGCCAGCAAAAAGGAGATGATTCTTTGAGCAAAGCAATGCAACAACTTCGCGCAGAGATGCTTACATTTCAAAAGGAAAAGGCAAAAATGGAAGCAAGTTCGATTACTCCTAGCAATGAAAATGAGGAATTGCTCGCGAAAATGAATGCCTTAACCGCAAAAATGGATTCTATTAAAATTGCAAGCGGACAAGCTCCTAGTATGCCACAAACCATCAATGGAAAGGCGACAGAGGAGGTAATTGTTACGCAAAACGGCGATGAAATAGAAGAAACGATCATTTCTACTGATGCAAAAGGCAATAAAAAGGTCATAAAAACGAAGAAGAAAGTAAAAGACGCTGTTATTTCCTCTCCCCAAAATGACGCGCAAATTGCAGCATTAATGAAGCGCATCGAAAAATTAGAAGCGGCTTTGAATACGCCAAATACACCGAAGCAAACCAAATTAGATAAGGCAAAAGAGGATTTGGAACTTCGCCGTATTAGCTTAGAAAATAGGAAGTTAAAGCTAGAACAGCGCAAACTCAAACGCCAAAATGAACCTATCAAAACGGCAACTGACCAAGCGGTAAAAGAGGCAGAATTAAAGGAAATTGAAGCGGAAATGGCAGCCTTGAACATGAAAATGGATAGCGTTTCTACCGCAGTAACTGATATTTCAAAACAAGAAAAAGAGGTGAAAATTGTGCAAGCTCCTTCGATTAGTTCTCCCAATCCGATTACGAATACGGTAAATTCACCTGCACCTGCGATGTCCGCAGAATTGCAACAACAATTGTATCTGATTCGTGAGCAGTTAGCAGAATTGAAGGCGCAAAAAAATCAAGCTCCTGTGATTGTAGAAAAGCCTGTCTATATTGAAAAAGGTAGTGGCACTACGATTACTACAACAACGCCTGATTATTCTTCAACTTTAAATCGTTTGGAAAGTAAACTTGACCAATTAAATGGAAAAGTGATAGCACTTGAAAATAAACCTGCCACTGTTACAACCAACACGATTGAAACGAAGGAGAAGACAATCCAAGTAGATAAGCAAACAGAATATATTACGAAAACCGTAGGTATGCGCAAAATGAACGTATATTTTGCCAACGGAAAGTCGGATATTGGAAAATCTGATGTGGCAAATTTGGATTTATTAGCAAAAGAATATGCACAAAGTGCTGATATGCGCGTAATGATTCGCGGTTATGCAAGCAAAACGGGTAAAGCGGCAGTAAATCAAAAGTTATCTGATTCTCGTGCAAATAAAGTGCGTAATTATTTGATAAGTAAAGGAATACCTTCCAATAAAATCACAATTGAATCTTTTGGAAGTGAGACTCCTGTGTTTAATAATGAGCTAGACAGAAGGGTGGAGATTGAGTTGATGTATTAGTAGGTCGCAAAAATAAGTTGTTTGGTCATCTAGGCTATCGCTTAATGACCAAACAACTTGTTGTATTTAATAAATTGTATGAAGATTTTACGCGCCCTTTTGGTCGTTTCCTATTTCCTCTATTAACTCGTCATAAGAGGTCGTTTGCATATCTTTCGGTAACTTTGGGTTGGGACCATATTGGTTATGTCCTGCATCACCAGCAGCAAAAAACATCCAAAAAGCATAAAAAGGGATAAACATATAGCCTGCGGGATTCCCTCTGTCGTGGCATCGCTTAGTAGCTGCGGCAAAGAGAATCCAGTAGAAAGGGATAAGAGCCAAAACCAAAAAGACATCAACTAGATTTCCTTCCATAGAAGACCGTATAATGCCATATCCCACAGAAAAGCCTAAATAGGTCAGCCAAAATTCTAAACGACGAATACGCCCATCGAAGGAGAATACTTTTTTAAACATAACTATTGATTTAATAGGGTTGCAAAAGTATTAAAATGTTTAGTGTTTAAAAGACGAAAGTCTGTCGAATAAGCGTTTATCAATACGCCCATTTCAAATAAATACAACCCCACGTAAAGCCCCCTCCAAAAGCAGAAAGCAAGAGATTATCGCCTTTTTTGAGTTCGTTTTGATAATCCCACAAACAAAGCGGAATCGTTCCACTTGTGGTATTTCCATATTTTTGAATGTTGATCATGACTTTTTCGGGAGGTAAGCCTGCGCGATTTGCGGTCGCATCAATAATGCGCTTATTTGCTTGATGTGGCACTAAATAACGAATGTCATCGGCAACTAATTGGTTTTTCTTCATCACAAATTCTGTAATGTCCGCCATTCCTTTCACTGCAAATTTAAACACAGTTCTTCCATCTTGATAAGCATAATGTTCTTTGGCTAACACGTTTTCTACCGTTGCAGGATATTTGCTACCACCTGCCTTTTGATTCAAATACGCCAAACCGCTACCATCAGAGCGCATTTCCCCATCAATAATGCCCAATCCTTCGTAATTTGGCTCTAGTAAAACTGCGCCTGCACCATCTCCAAAAATAATACAAGTATTTCTATCTTCGTAGTTAATTCTCGCTGACATTTTATCCGCACCCACCACAATCACGCGTTTATAAGCACCTGCTTCCACCATTTTAGAGGCAGTCCAAAGTGCGTACAAAAAACTAGAGCAAGCCGCAGTAATATCATAGCCCCAAGCATTGCTAGCCCCCAATTTATCCGCAATAATATTGGCAGTTGCAGGGTGAACATGGTCACCAGAAACCGTTGCACAAATAATCAAATCAATATCCGTAGGTTGGTAATTGGTTTTTTTTAATAAGTCCTTAATCGCTTCTACCGCCATGTCCGAAGTCGCCCTATCTCCCTTCAAAATCCTACGCTCATGAATCCCTGTGCGCTCCAGAATCCACTCATTATTAGTATCCACCATTTTCTCCAACTCAAAATTAGTGAGAACATATTCGGGTACATAGCCCCCGACGGCTGTAATCGCTGCTGTTCGGTTCATTATCAATAAAATATTATGGCTATGCTCCTTGGCGCAAAGGCGATTTTAGCGCAGCCTTGTGTTTTGGTTGCGCAAAGTAGCATTTTTTTTAGGAAAATAGCAAATCATTGCGCATTTTTGGAAACCTGCCACTTGCTCCTTATCTTTGCGGCATGAAAAAAGTGTTGATTGTTGCCTATTATTTTCCTCCCGCAGGTGGCGGAGGCGTACAACGTTGGGTGAAATTTGTGAAATATTTGCGCCTTTTTGGGTGGGAGCCGATTGTTTATGCTCCCGAAAATGCAGATTATCCTTTGTTAGATGAAACTTTGGCAAAAGAAATTCCTTCAGATATAACCATTATTCGTCGCCCAATTTGGGAGCCTTTTTCTTTGTATAAGCAATTTACGGGGAAAAAGAAAGAGGAAAAAATGCACGTAGCACA
>JBJXHA010000257.1:0-18075 GCA_046160275.1 Bacteroidia bacterium
ATTATTTACGAAATCAATTTCCATAAGGGGAAAACAACCACTAGATTCCCCTTCATAAATATCTTTTAGGCAAAAAGTTCCTTCTTTTGTACCATCGCTTTGCCACCATTCTACTCCATTGCAGGGACCTCTAAAATAAGCGATGTCATTGATTACGGTTAGAGGAAATGATATAGGTTCAGGAATAGGAGAACCATTGGTAGTGTCTATTTTAGCAACCAATTGAATCTCAAAGCTATTCAAATCTGTTACATATAAATCTATCTTATGTGCTGGAGTTTCTGTTACAAAGTACATTTTGTTCTTTCCATAAACAGGGAGTTTAATACGAAGTCCATCAGGAACAGTAAAAAGAGTTTTAAATTGCCCCGTTTGCTCCTCAAAAGCCACAATATTCTCACTATTTGAGCCGATAATCCCTTTGTTCGTTGCTTGAAAATGTATGATTGAGCGCGGCTTGGGGGTTGGAATATCGGTAACTTCTCGCGTATTCAAATTAATTCGAGTGATAGTAGAATCAGAAAGGGCTTGAATTAGCCATAATTCTTCTTTTAATAAACGATAAAAAGGATAATAAAAAGAATTGAGCAAAGGGAATTCATAAATGCTTTTTGTTCCTTCTTTTGTGCCATCAGATTCAAAAACGCTAATAACATTATTCTTTGACGTATAAAAATAAGATTTTTTTTCATTTGCTTGAAAATGAGAAATAGTAGTAAAAGAATCAATTAACTGCACTTGTGTCCCATCAAAGCTAAAAAGAAATTGCATTTGCGTGTTTTTAAGTGCAAAAAATAAATGAGTATTCGTATTTACATATTGGTCATCACTTGAATAAGCAGGGTACAGGCTACTTTGCCAAATTACTTTTGTTCCCTCACTTGTGCCATCTGATTCGTGAAGTTCCACAAAATGATCGTTGCTTCCATTATAGGTTCCCCATAAATAATACATTTTCCCTTTTATTATTTTGGGAGAAAAACGAATTAATTCTTGGAAAGGAGCAGTTTTGATAAATTGTGTTCCGTTTTCCGTACCATTCGTTTTCCATAAACCTACACCATGCACACTATCTTCGGCAAAAAAGAGCATTTCTTTTTCGGAAATAGGCGTAAGTGCAAAGGGATATGAGCTCCCTGTCTTATTAATATCTTTCAACAAAGATTGCGCAGGTAAAAATGTACAAATGCAACACAATGCAAGTGTAAGGAATGTATGTTTCATAAGCGTAATGAATAAATCAAAATGTATTTAAACGTGTTTTTTAAGAAGTTCGACAAACTTAAATAAAAAAACAATAATTTGCAAGTTGTTATCTTAGTATCGGTGAACAATTAACAACAAACCGTTACCAGAATTAAAATCTTGGCTATCAAGCAAATATACTTTTGAAATTAGTAACTTATTTTGTTCGCATTACATTGGTGTAACTTTTTGCTAGGACTTCTTCTACTTTTCGGTTTTCCCCCTAATGATAGGTGCACTTAGTTTGCTCTTGTTCCTAAATTATTACTATTTTGTCATTTTTCCTACATGAAAAAAATTATACCCCATAATAGTATGATTTTTGAATAAGCAATTCTTAATTTTGTAATGCAGAAATTTGCATACTTGACAGAAATTATCTTAACTTAGGGGAGTCATTCTTAATGTATTATCTTATGAAACAATTCATTCTTCTTTCAGCTTTGGCTGTATGTGCATTTACTAATGTATATGCGCAGTCAGATGAGCCAATGATACCAAAATCTATCCACGTGAATGCACAAATTACGGAAACAAAGGCTGATGTTCAAAAAGAAACAGTCTCGGAAAAGGAGATAACGGCAGTAAAAACCACCAAATCTTCGATGGATTGGATGATTGATGCCATGAAATTTAGTCCAGAACAAATTACAAAACTCCATGCAATTGCAGAGAAATATGACAAAATGACGGAGGAGGTAAAAGAAGGTGCTGACACATGGGAAGGTAAACAGTTCAAAATGAAGAACATACGTTCTAAAAAAGAAGATGATCTTCGCAAAATGCTTACCGTTGAGCAAATGAAGCAATACGAATTTTTGAAAGAAGAACGTAAAAAGGAAGCTTCTCGTGAATTAGCGAAAAAGCAAAAGAAATAAAGGATAGGGGCTGTCTAAAAAGTTCGGAACTCTTTGAAGAGTTCCGAACTTTTTTGCGTAGAACATAATAAAAAAACAACTATAATGAATACTTTTTTTGTGAATTAGCCTTTTTAGACAGCCTCATTTATTTTATCACTACCTTCTCTACGGCATACTTTCCTTCGCTTTTTACCTTTAACCAATACAATCCTGCACTTAGGTTTTTATGGGTAATTTCTGTTTTATCGCTCACCTTTTGTTGTGAAAACACACAATTTCCTAAGGTATTGTATAATTCAAGGCTTGCATTGGGAGGAATATTTTCAACAAAAAAACTACCTTCACTTGGATTAGGATAAATTTTCACAGAAAAGTGGTCGGCATTAGGAGAAATTGCGCTGCTCGGGCTACAACTATACATGTTCATTTTTACTACCCCTAAATTACAATTATTGCTGTTATTTACTTGGCTCCAAGCTCCGGGCGTAGTAGGGAAATTAGTACTTGCTCCACAAGCTGCACACATTCCTTGATACAAATTTCCTTGCGCATCAAAACCACTTGTACCGCCATCTACGTGTTCAAATAAATTTTGCCCCCCAAAGAAAGTCCCATACAATAAGCTTTGTGCATTTCTATCTATCACAGCAAAATAAAAATCATTGCCATCAGTTAGGGGATTATAGGCATCATTTGTGGCTTCCATACTATAAGTGCCAGAACTACCAGAGCCACCCACATTATTCCCCCCCCAACCTGCAACATATAAGTGTTGGCAACCGTCCACCCAAAAAGCGGTAGGCGAAATGTTGGGATTTGAAGCCCCTGTTGTGCCAAAGGTTGTGCAAAAAAGTTGCGTACTGATGTTATTATCCAACCCAACAACAAATTGTTTAGCGTTGCTTTGCCCATAGACACTATTTTGCAGTGCCATATTTCCTTTGGTTTGCCCATAAACATAGACTAAGTTTTGGGTATCTGTTTCGACAAAATAGGCTTGGTCGTATTGAGTTGTACCAAAATAAGTAGATGCCAATAAAGTATTTCCTGTAAAATCTATTTTGGCGATGAATCCATCAACAAAGCCGACAAAAGTTGGTTGCAGGGAATTGGCAGTTACAGGGAAGTCTGTACTTTTCGTACCGCCTACTACGAAAATATTTTTGCTTTCATCTAAAGTCAAATCATACACCGCATCATTGGCACTTCCCCCTATATAAGTAGAAAAAATAAGGTTGGTGAGGGTTTTATTCAATTTAAATACAACTCCATCTTGCATTCCTCCTGAAATTGCTTGGATTGCATTGGCAGTTACGGGAAAATCCGTTGATTGTGAACACATTGCCACATAACAATCCCCAGTTTTGTCCACCATTAATGAACCTCTTGCGTCATCTCCATAATTGTATTTTAAATCGGCAAAAGAGCCAAAACTAGCCGAAAAGTTTACACCATCATCTCCAGAACCACCCATAAAAGTGGAGGCGAGTAAGGCACCCGTAGCACTAAAACGTGCCAAGAAAATATCAAACCCGCCATTATGAACACTGTCAAATCCGCCTCCTTCCATCGGAAAATCAAAAGAATTGCTTCTTCCTAATACATACACATCACCGCTTGGAGAAGTTAGAACGCTATGTGGTTGGTCGTCAGAGCTGCCCCCTAAATAAGTAGAAAAAATAAGACTCGCCCCAGTCGAGTCGTATTTTGTAACAGTTGCATCTAACATTCCCCCTTGAAAACTTGTTTGGTACGCGCCCAAAGTCGGGAAGCCTGTACTTCCTTGCGAAACCGAAAAAATAATTCCTCCTCCAATCGCATTTCCATCTCTATCGCCTGCCGCAGTAAAGCCCCAATTGTCTTGAGAAGAACCCGTCAACGTAGAAAAAACAATCGTAGGGTCAATGGTTAAAGGCAAATTCGTGTCGTAACCTTGCGGAAAAGCAAAAGAAAGTTTATTTCCCTTCAGAACATAATGGCAAGGTACATTTTTGTGTTGCCCCTCCACCATTTGGTAAGCGATAGGCGCAAGTTCTATGACTTCGGGCAAAGAAAGTTGAAGGTGTAAATTTCCTTCATTGTCTAAACTTAACGCCTCTACGCCTTCATACACCATTTGAATCTGAGCAGGCGAAACCTGCGGTTGCACTTCAAATTCATATTTTAAATGCCCCCCTTTTTCACACACCTGCATTTCAATGCCTTGATATAAATTTTCATATCTCACGGATTGATAAGCCCTTGTGCCACTAGCCCAACGCTTTTTATCCTTCCCTAAATAATAATTAAACAAAGCCTTCGAAGCCTTTTCACCCACTAATTCCACCGCAGGATTCGCATTTTCAAAACGTGCCTGATAAATATGCCCTTTGTAAATACGCTCACTCGCTTCCTTTTCCGCTCGAATTTCCTCATGCGAATGCGGCACATTTCCCTGCTCCTGAAAAGCATACACAAATCTATCTTTCCCCATCAGAAACTCCCCTTGATGCAGCCTTTGGCGAAATTGAACATAGTCCGCCCATTGCCCTTTGTTTTCAACAAACTCTGCTTGCGCAAAAACCGACGTAGTCAGCAAAACCAAAAATGAAAGTAAAATCGAACTTTTCATACGCCTAAACTATAAAGTGTGGTACATAATAATTGATAGGTGCAAGGTACGAAAAGAAAGGGCGTTTGTCAAGAGGGAAATTTTGGGGAGAATCACACTATTTTAATATGAAGTAGGAGCATACTAATAAATAATTTATCCCCAATGCAGGCATTCACACCTACGTTGGGGATAAACCATTGTTCTGTCATTTATATCACTAATACGCTTTCGCAAACAACACTCTTCTTTCTGAAGGTTTGCCTGAGTAAATGCAAACGCCTGCTTCGTCTTTGCTATCGAGGGGAATGCAGCGAATGGTTGCGCCTGTTTCTTCTTTGATTTTGAGTTCGGTTTCGGTAGTGCCGTCCCAATGTGCATAAATAAAGCCCATTGTTTCGCTATTCAAAATAGTTTTAAATTCCTCATAAGTGTCTATTTGGAAGCTATGTTTTTCGCGCAATTCTTTGGCTTGTTGGTATAAACTTGCTTGAATTTCGGTAAGCAAATCAGTTACTTTTTGCGCAAAATCGCCTTCCAAAGATTCAAAACTCTTGGCTTTGGTATCTCTGCGTGCCATTTCGACTTGGTTTTTCTCCAAATCTTTAGGACCAATCGCAATGCGCACAGGTACACCTTTCATTTCATATTCGGCAAATTTCCAGCCTGGTTTTTTTGCATCATCGCTGTCAATTTTGATACGAATTCCTGCCTTTTTCAACAAAGCTCCAATTTCTTTACATTTTGCTTCAACGGCTTCTTTCTCCGTTTCTTTGCGATAAATAGGAACGATAACTACTTGAATCGGAGCCAAAACAGGCGGAATACGCAAGCCATCATCATCAGAATGCGCCATAATCAAAGCACCAATTAAGCGCGTACTTACGCCCCAAGAAGTTGCCCAAACATAGTCCAATTCATTATTTTTACTCGCAAATTTTACGTCAAATGCTTTTGCAAAATTTTGTCCCAAAAAGTGAGAAGTCCCCGCTTGCAAAGCCTTTCCATCTTGCATAAATGCCTCAATACAATAAGTATCTTCAGCCCCTGCAAAACGCTCATTCGCCGTTTTTCTTCCTTTGATAACAGGAATCGCTAGGGTATTTTCCGCAAATTCGGCATATATCTCTAACATTTGTACCGTTTCTGCTACAGCTTCCTCCGCAGAAGCGTGTGCGGTGTGCCCTTCTTGCCACAAAAATTCCGCAGTACGCAAAAACATTCGTGTACGCATTTCCCAACGCACTACATTTGCCCATTGATTAATCAAAATCGGCAAATCGCGGTAAGATTGAATCCAGTTTTTATAGGTATTCCAAATAATCGTTTCCGAAGTTGGGCGAATAATCAATTCCTCCTCCAATTTTGCATCGGGATCTACCACTACCCCTTTTCCATCTTCAGAAGCTTTGAGGCGATAATGCGTAACTACCGCACATTCTTTTGCAAATCCCTCCACGTGCGCCGCTTCCTTACTCAAAAAAGATTTCGGGATAAACAAGGGGAAGTAGGCATTCACATGACCTGTTTCTTTGAACATATCATCTAACACGCGCTGCATTCGCTCCCAAATCGAATATCCATAAGGACGAATCACCATACAGCCACGTACATCAGAGTTCTCGGCAAGTTCAGCCTTTTTCACGATTTCGTTATACCACTCTGAATAATTCAGTTTTCTTGTTGCTTCTAACGCCATATATCAGTTATCAGTTTATTTTCCTTTTTAGCTTTTACTTTTTCCTTTAATCGGATTGCAAAGTTCGCATTTTTTTTTGACAAAGGGAAATGAGGGTTGAAAAATGAAGGAGAAATTGTTATTTTTGCGTTTCAATTATACACTAACTTCAATGAAAATACTAAAAATTATTCACGGGTATCCACCCAATTACAATGCAGGTTCGGAGGTGTACAGTCAGTCTATTTGCAATGAGCTGAAAAAAGAACACGAAATATTTATTTTCACGAGAGAAGAGAATTTATATGCAGCCGACCACGAAATAAGGGAAGAAAAAAGGGATAACCTTCATTTTTTTTATGTGAATAAGGCTCGAGAGAAAGATGGATATAGGCATCTAGATTTAGATGAAAAATTTGCCCAGATTTTGGACAAAATACAACCTGATATTGTGCATATTGGGCATTTGAATCATCTTTCAACGGGCTTGGTAGCAGTTTTGGAAAGCAAAAACATTCCGATTGTGTTTACCCTTCACGATTTTTGGCTAATGTGTCCGCGTGGGCAGTTTTTGCAGATTAATTTTGCCAATTCTGACTTTCATCAACTTTGCGACAAACAAGAAAATACCAAATGTGCAACGAACTGCTATAATCGCTATTTTTCTGGACAAACTTCTGACTATGCGCAAGATGTTAACTATTGGTCGTCTTGGATAGGCAGTAGAATGAAAGAAACGCAAAGCATTGTTCATAAAGTAAACCTATTTATCGCACCTTCTAACTATTTGATGAATCGTTTTATAGAGGATTTTGAAGTTCCAAAAGAGAAAATATTGTATTTAGATTATGGTTTTCCACTTCATTATTTATCCCCTGTTACTCCTAAATCGCAAGAGGTTTTTACTTTTGGTTATATTGGTACACATATTCCTGCAAAAGGAATAGACTTATTAATCCAAGCTTTCTCAAAAATAACAGAAAAAGCTAGGCTCAAAATTTGGGGGCGAGAAAATGGACAAAGTACCAAAAACCTCAAAAAACTAGCGCAAACTTGCCCAAATCAGGTGGAATTTTTAGGTGAATATGTAAATACAAACCTAGCAAACGAGGTTTTTGCAAACGTGGATTGTATTGTTGTACCTTCAATTTGGGGAGAAAATTCACCTTTGGTCATTCATGAGGCGCAAGCCTGCCATATTCCTGTGATTACAGCCGATTTTGGAGGAATGTCGGAATATGTGCAGCATTTGGAAAATGGATTGCTTTTTACACATAGAGATGCCGAAGATTTAAGCGAAAAAATGCTTTCTGCACTTCATAATCCCTTAAAAATGAAAGTACTAGGACAAAGAGGTTATTTGCATCACGAAGAAGGCAAAGTTCCAAATATTGCCGAACATTGCGAAAAATTAGTATCTTTGTATCAGCAAATTTTAAAAAATCATTAAAAATGAAATCATTTGAAATTTGGGATTAGCTAATTAAATAATCAAATGAAAACTCAAAAACAGGGCATTTGGCGCATTACAATAGACACAAATCCCGAAGATTGCAATTTACAATGCCTTATGTGTGAAGAACATAGCCCTTTTTCGACTTATATTAAGGAGAAATTGGGAGGGAAACGCCGCCGTATGCCAAAAGAATGGCTTGAACCTATTTTTCTGCAAGCCAATGAAATGGGAGTAAAGGAAATTATTCCTTCTACGATGGGTGAGCCGTTGATTTATAAGCATTTCGACCATTTTGTGGATTTATGCTACAAATATGAATTGAAAATGAACCTAACGACCAATGGCACTTTTCCCAAAATAAGTGGTAAGTCTGTATCAGAATGGGCTAAACTAATTGTTCCTATTACGACTGATGTGAAAATTTCTTGGAATGGCGCGACTAGCCAAACTTCTCAAAAAGTAATGCAAGGGATTGATTTTGAGCAAACAATAGAAAATGTAAAGACTTTTGTAAAAATCCGAAATCAATATTTTGAGGAAACAGGATATTTTTGTCGCATTACCTTTCAGCTTACTTTTATGCAAAATAATATGCACGAATTGGCAGAAATTATCAAATTAGCTGCAGATTTGGACATTGACCGCGTGAAAGGGCATCAACTTTGGGCGCATTTTGAAGAAATTAAAGGCTTATCTTTTCGGGAAAATGCGGAAAGTATCGCAAAATGGAACGAATATGTGAAACAAGCAGAGGAGGCGCAAGAAAAATACCGTAAACCCAACGGAACAAAGGTTTTATTGGAAAATATCATTCCCTTGCAAATGCAAGAAACAAAAGAAATTCCCGCTCATTATGAATGTCCTTTCCTAAATAAAGAACTGTGGATTTCTGCCACTGGCAAAATTTCCCCTTGCTGCGCTCCCGATGAGCTGCGAAATGGCTTGGGAGATTTTGGGAATTTTGAAAAAACAACTTTATTTGATGCAGTTGAAGGAGAAAACTATCAATCGTTGCTGCATCATTATAAGGAGATAGACTTGTGCAAAACGTGTAATATGCGAAAACCTATTTAATAAATTTTAATATATTATGCATTACAAATACAACCTTGAAGAAAATGGGATAACGCTTATCCCTAACATAATAAATCATAGTCTATGCGCAAATGCCATAGCCGTGATTGAAGAATATATCCGTTTAAATAAATCAGAGGATTTACTTATAACTGACAAGGGTATTCCTCGTAAACTATGTTATGCTTTTGATAAAGGCGAGGTTTTTCTTTTGATTATATCCGAGCCTAAGTTAATTCAAATATTAAAAAATATTTATACCAATCTTGATGAGATTGTACCTACATGGGAAGATATTTTAATAAAATCCGCAAAAAATGGTATTCCTGTTGAGCTTCATCAGGATTTAGGGTTACAAACGGTTTCCTACGGAGATGTATTAAGCCTCGCTATTTATCTAAATGATGCTAATAAAAACCCTGTGTACTACTTAGAAAAAAGTCACAAATTAGGGGCATTAACAAGAACTCAACTAAAACAATATCAAGATAAAACGCTTTATACTCCTATTTTTGCTCATAAAGGAGATTTAACAATTCATAATATCTTGACTTTACATTTTTCTAATAATAATATATCTAAGTTACCAAGATACACTTGGTATGTTGAGTTTAGATCAATACCTCAAATAATAAATGATAGCCCATGGAATGAAGATTGGGCAAGAAAGCGTCAATCCATTTTACAATATGCAATACAGTTAAGAAAAAAATATGGATTACCCTATGAAGAACTTTATTCCCAATCTTACGCTGAAGAATGTTTAGAAAAAAAACCTACATTATTCAAAGTACCTCATCTTACAAATGATATAACGTATAATGATAACGAGTATAATCATTTCATAAATCATACAACATTATTCTGAATGGATCGACAATGAAATATATTAATAATTTTCGAGATATTTCCTTTTTTAATCCTTTGCTCAAAAAAGGACTCATCTTTCGTACTTCTACACTTTCTCTTTTCCCAAAAGAGCAGGATTTTCAGGCTTTTTTGCAAGCAAAAAATATTACGCAAATCATTGATTTACGAGCAGAAAGGGAAGTTTTAGAAAATTCGTATTCTGCTGATAATCAACAACTTTTTAAATATATTCATGCTCCTTTTGACCCTTGGGTGCAAAGCGTGGAATTTCAAAACACGCATAATACAGGCACAAATGCCGAAATTGCCTATCGTTTTTTTATGTTAGAATGTCAAAATTCCATTAAAAAAGTGATGGAAAGCCTTGCCGAAAATGAGGGTGCAACTGCCATTCATTGTCATGCAGGCAAGGATAGAACGGGCATTATTGCCATTTTTTTGCATTTGTTGGCTGGGGCGGATTATGCCACGATCTTACAAGATTATTTGGCGAGCGAAATGGATACTTCTGAAAAATTATTCCAAATTGTTTGGAATGAGGTTGAAAAAAAAGGCGGGATTTATGGCTATTTGCAAAGCTGTAACCTGAGTTTAGCGCAAATCCAAAAATTAGAAGCAACATTATTATGGAAGAATTAAAAGCAAATCTAAAGCAAACTTTTACCGCTTATTGGGAATTTCTCGCGTTAAATGCAGCTTGCGAATTAAACTTATTTGATGTAATCTCAGAAGATATTAGCGATATAGAAAGGTTAAGCAATAAACTAAAAACCAATAAAATAGCCTTACAAAAGCTCCTTAATACCTTGATAGAATTAGAAACTATTGTTATTCGGGAAGGAGTTTTTTCACTTACAGAAAAGGGGGAATTATTAACCGAAAATCATGTTGAAAGCCTAAAAAATGCGTGTATTTTGTGGGCAAAAGAGCATTTAACAGCGTGGCAAAACCTTTCTTATTCGATACAAACAGGAAAACCATCTTTTGAATATTTGTACCAAATGCCTTTTTTTGAATATTTACAAACAAAGCCCAAAGAACTCAAAAATTATCATTTGGCAATGCGCGACTATGCAAAAGATGATTATAAAAGCCTAACTGAAATCATAGATTTTAGCCAGCATAAAAAAGTACTTGACGTTGGCGGAGGTTTAGGAACAGTTGTGGAATTGATCGCAAAAGCCAATCCGAAGGTAGAATGTTGGGTTTTAGATTTGCCCGAAGTAACAGATTTAATTGAGAAAATGCCTGAAACAAAGTTTCAGATAAAATCGGCTAACTTTTTTGAAAATTTTAATTTTCAAACAGATGCAATAATCTTAAGCCGCGTGCTACATGATTGGAATGAGGAAAAGTGTTTGCAAATATTGCATAATTGTTTTCATGCACTTTCTCAAAACGGGAAAGTCTATATCATGGAAATTATGCAAGATGAAGTACATGCAAATTTACTTTCTTTGAATATGTTGTTGGTATGCGAAAGTTATGAACGAACCTATCAGGAATATCAGCAATTATTAGAAAAAGCGAATTTCCAACTTATTGAGCGGAAACCTTTAAATACACTCCAAACTATCTTAATTGCTTCAAAAAAATGAAATATAATAAAATTAAGCTATCCGCAGACGAAACACATTTTCTGTATGAAAATAACATCTTATTTGGGAAAAAATTCCTTCATGCCTTAAAATTTCATGTAGAAGGATTGGCGGCTGTTTGTGATGAAACGGGTTGGTATCATATTGATTTACAGGGCAATGAGCTTTCTAAGAAAAGGTATAGCCGTACCTTTGGCTTTTATTTTGAAAGGGCTGCCGTAACAGAAAACGAGAAATGTTATCACATTGACAATCAAGGAAATAGAATTTATTTAGAGAATTATGCATGGTGCGGAAATTATCAAGAAAGAATTTGTACTGTTCGAAATTTTCAGAATGAATATTTTCATATTGACATAAATGGAGAGCCGATTTATGCAGAAAAATATACCTACGCAGGCGATTTTAAAGATGGCTTTGCTTGTGTTCGCCTAGCAGATGGCTTTTTTAAACATATTGATACAAAAGGTGTTTTTTTGAATGAGAAAAAATTTCTTGATTTGGGCATTTTTCACAAAGGAATTGCCACTGCCAAAGATGAAAAGGGTTGGTTTCATTGCGATAAAGCAGGAAATTCTCTTTATTTGCAAAGATATTCACAAGTGGAAGTTTTTTACAATGGGTTTGCATTGGTACAAAATACTGATAACCAAAAACTTATTATTAATGAACAAGGAGAAGTTTGTTTATATTTATAACAAATGATAGAGTTTTATGAAAGATAAAAAAAGGAAGATATTAGAAGGAAATAAGGCGAAAAAATCAGCAAATCATTGATAATAAATAAGTTAACATCATCTTTCATTGTCCATTATTAATTATCCATTAGTTAATATAATGCTTGGTATTCACTACACACTCCCCGAAATCGCTCAAATGATAGAAGCCTTAGACCTTTTTCAAGGGGCAGAGGCACAATATCCTTTGCAAATGTTGGCTTTTGATACGCGCAACATTATGCAAGGAGAAGAAACTTTGTTTATTGCGCTTAAAACGCAGTATCGAGATGGGCATGATTTTATTGAAAAGGCTATCGAAAAGGGGGTAAAAAATTTTTTGGTGGACAGGCACTTGAATTTTACAGGCGTTAATTACATTTTGGTGGAAAACACCTTAGATAGCCTGCAAATTTGGGCAATGCGTCATCGGCAGCGATTTACTTATCCTGTCATTGGGATTACGGGAAGTAATGGCAAAACCATTGTAAAAGAATGGCTTACGACTTTATTAGAGCCAAATTACCAAATTGTAAAAAGTCCGATGAGTTATAACAGTCAGTTGGGCGTGGCGATTTCTTTGTTACAAATGAGTGAACAAAGTCAACTAGCTATCATTGAGGCAGGCATTTCTAAACCTCAAGAAATGGAGATTTTGGCGGAAATGATTCAGCCCACTATCGGAATTTTTACCCACATTGGCAATGCACATAGTGAAAACTTCACCTCCTTAAAAGAAAAGATAAACGAAAAGTGGAAATTATTTTCTACTTGTGATGCTATTTTTTGCACAGATAATAAGCAACTTGCTTCTCCTGTTTTACAAGCAAATCAAAGTTTTTCCACTTTCGCCGATTTACCCGAAAACCTTACCACTTTTTTCAAAAAATGTCCAAATCTCCCGACCAAAGCGGACAAGGAAAATGCGGCACTTGCTTCGCTCGTAGCACTTCATTTGGGGCTTGACAGGGATTTACTGTGTGAACGCCTGCCTTTACTCTACCCAATTTTGATGCGAGTCGAGATGATTACGGATAATCCGCGCATTACGATTATCAACGATAGTTATAACTCTGACCGCGATTCGGTGATGAATGCTTTTCAAGTGCTAAAATTTACTCATTCCCATGCGACTAAAAAGGTAATTTTGTCAGATATGCAGCATCAAGGAAAGGCACAAGTGAAATTGCAAAAAGAAGTCTTAGCCATTGCCGAAAAACTATTGGGGAAAGAAAATGTCTATACGATTGGTGAGGTGTTTTGTACGCTAAGAACCGAAAACACGTATCCAAGTACGCAAAATTTCATCCAACAGTTTGATAATAAAGCCTTTCAAGATTGCGTATTGCTCATAAAAGGAGCAAGGAATTTTGAATTGGAGCGTTTGATTCCTTTGTTTAATCCTAAATTAAATGCGAGTATTTTTAAAATTAACCTCAATTATTTGAGTCAAAACTTGCGCTACTTTAAAAGCCTTCTTCCACAGCATACTAAAATGATGTGTATGGTCAAAGCCTTTTCTTATGGAAGTGGGACATGGGAAGTAGCGGAGGTTTTACAAAAGGAAAGTGTTGATTATCTGGCAGTTGCCTACACTTCGGAGGCGGTAGAATTAAGAGAAAAAGGCATTAAATTGCCCATTATGGTCATGAATCCTGAAGCCTCAAATATGCTTTCCTTAGCAAAATACAATATACAACCCGAAATTTACGAATTTGATTTGTTAGAAAAATACTTGCGGGCAGCGCGTTTGGCAGGGCTAACAACCTATCCCATTCACCTCAAATTTGATACAGGTATGGGGAGGCTAGGTTTTTCGGAAGAAGATTTGCCCCATTTGTTCCAATATTTAACGCAATATCCTGACATTCAAGTAGTTTCTTTGATGACGCATCTTGCTGCGGCTGATGATGAAAGCGCAGATGCCTTTACCTTACAGCAATTAGAGCGTTTTGAAAAAATATGGCGAACCTTTGCGCAAACCTTGGGCATCACGCCCCTTCGGCACGCCCTCAATTCCGCAGGGATTTTGCGCTTTCCTCAATATGCTTGGGACATGGTGCGTTTAGGGGTCGGTTTATATGGTATCAATCCCACCAATTTGCCCGAACCTTCTCAGCGATTAAAGGAAATTGGTACATTGCAAACCCTTATTTCTCAAATACATAGCTATCCTGAAAATACAAGCGTAGGTTACGGGCGTTCTCAATTTACGCACCGAGAAAGCCGCATTGCCACCGTTCCTATCGGCTACGCTGACGGCATTTTGCGTTGTTTAGGCAATGGCAAAACGCAATTTTGGCTGCATGGCAAACCTGCTCCTACTTTTGGGCGCGTTTGTATGGATATGTTGATGCTTGATGTTACCGATATTCCCGAAGCAAAAATTGGCGATACCGTTCTCATTTTTGGCGAAAACAACAGCGATCAACAATCCGTTAATGCCATCGCTGCCGCCGCAAACACGATTTCCTACGAAATTCTCACTCGCATCAGCCCAAGAGTCAGGCGTGTGTATGAGTGGGAATAGGCAACGCAAAACAGATAAAGAGCGTTTATAAGAAAAGGAGAATTACTTTCCTGTTTTATTTTATAAACCATCTTATCTTTGTATTTTATGAAAAAACGTTTACTATTTTTCTGTTTTTGCTTTTATTTTGCTTTCTCTGCCAATGCACAATGGTTTTATAACCAGTATTTTGATGGAGCTGATACGTCTTATACCAATTCTATTATGATAGAGTTGGATACGAGTGCTGCCAATGTTTGGCAAATTGGAGAGCCTCAGAAAACACTGTTTCATACTGCTTCTAGCCTTCCTAATGTAATTGTAACAGATAGCGTAAATTTTTATCCAACTAACAATACCTCGCAGTTTATCGCAAAGATAAGACCTATGTGGGGCTTTGTTGGCATTTTTGCACTTCAATGGAATCAAAAAATAGATATTAGGCGCGTTGATGGTGCAATCCTTGAATTTTCAATGGACTATGGACAAACTTGGCAAAATGTGTTTAACAATCCTAATGTTTATAATTTTTATGGATTTGACCCCGCAAATAAAGATACTTTAACTACAGGGGAATATGTATGGAATGGAACAGATACAACTTGGCGCAATGTATGGCTTTGTTTTTCAAATTCTTGGTTATTTACTTCAACGGATACGGCTTATTTTCGATTCACGCTAAAATCTGTAGGAGGAAGTTCTCAGAATGAAGGTTGGATGATAGACAATATGAGCGCGCACGTTACGCAAGTTCATACTGTTGACCCAAAAGATAAGCAAGAACACTATATAAGTGTTTATCCAAACCCAAGTGCCGAGATATTATATATTGAAGCCAAGTATCAACCTGTTTTTCATCTTATTGAAGAAATGGAACTACTAACTTACGAGGGAAAAGTCGTGGAAAGATGGCAAAATATTCCTACCAAATATTTTATTAATACCCAAAAATATGCAACGGGCAATTATCTTTTGAAGGTAAAAACCAACCTCAAAACAGAAACTATCCCTATTGTGGTGAGCAAACACGAATAATTTATGAAAGCAAGGACATATTTAGGGGCATTGCTTGGTTTTTTGATGTTGAGTTGTTTGCTTACGTCCACACATCGCCCCCAACCTTTTCCTTTTCCTTCTTTATATTATTTTCCGACAATGCCTACTGCGGCAGATAATCCTGTGACAATAGAAGGGGCGGAATTAGGGCGATATTTGTTTTATGAAACGGCATTAAGCAGGGATTCTACGATTGCTTGTGCAACTTGTCATCGCCAATCTTCGGCATTTAGCGATGCCCCTAAGCGCAAAAGTTTGGGAATTTATCAAGATAGCACAAGCCGAAATACCTTGCCTTTGTTTAACTTGGCTTGGTATCCTGCTTTATTTTGGGACGGGAAGGCGACAAATTTAGAAAACGTTGCCTTTCACCCTATTCATCATTCCAAAGAAATGGATATGAATTGGAAAAAGGTGATTCAGCGATTAGAGTCCTCCCCTTTTTATGTAGCAAAATTTCAGCAAGTTTTTGATAATCAAGGAATTGATAGTATCGCAATCTCCAAAGCTATTGCGCAATTTTTGAGAACTTTGCTCTCCTATCAATCTAAATATGACAAGGTGTTGCAAGGGAAATCGGTTTTTGATTCAGATGAATATCAAGGTTTTGTAATCGTGAATGACCAATCTAAAGGAGCTTGCCTTCATTGTCATACGACAGATGCAAGTGCGCTTGGCACAAATCTTACTTTTAGCGATAATGGATTGGATAATGTTCTAAACGTAATGAATTATCCAGATAAAGGCTTAGGCGGAATCACAGGAAATCCAAAGGATTTAGGGAAATTTAAAACGCCTTCCTTGCGCAATCTATCCTTTACTGCGCCTTATATGCACGATGGCAGGTTTAGTAACTTGGAAGAGGTCTTGCGTTTTTACAATGAAGAGGTACATACAAGCGTAAATTTGGACAGTAAAATGACCTTAGCGCGTCAAAAAAAGGGGCATTTAAATGAAAAGGAACTTAATCAAGTGCTAAAATTTCTCCTTACCTTGAATGATTCTACTTTTGTAACAAATCCAATATTCGGAAAGCCCTCTTTTTAGCCAAAGCAAAAGGGAGAAAATACTTACCATATTTCCTCCCTTTTTATTTTCAATTACTCCTTAATGGGTAATGGTGGCGGTACGCCTTCGTGCTTGTCTTCGTCATGCTTATCTTCATCGGCTTCAGTTAAGATGAGAGAACCATTTCCTTTGTAAAGCTCGTGGTTCAAAATTTCATCTAACTGCTTAGCAGAGATATACTTATAACGAATTTTCTTGTCCTTATCTAGCACCAAAATGCGAGGCGTACTCAAAATATCATACATTCTGTCGAAACCCGTTTCGCGTCTAGGGTCGGCTGTATTAATGACACCTGGCATATCTAATTTATATTCTTTGACAGCCTCTTTGAACTTTTCGCGTGTCCCATTGATATCTACGGTGTAGAATTTGATGTTTGCTTTTTTCGTATTCAAATAATAATCAGCGACTTTTTGCAAACGAGGAGTTACCTTTTTACAATGCCCACAATCATAATCCCAGAAATACAAAATTGTCCAATCGGCAGGAACATCACGCATTGTTACGCGGTTGTCGTTCATGTCCAGTATAGACAAAGGAGGCGCGTCAGCCCCAATCAAAGTCCAGCGTAAAGCATTAGCGCGGTCTATAATTTTGCGTGTTTGTGCCGAATCTGACCAAAAAGGGGCGCGTTTTATATAATACTCGTCCACCATATGCACATATACGGCATCATCGCCCATGCGTTTTGAGTTGGCATATTTGTTCAAAATCGTTACCACAAAGTATTTATACATTTCTTTGTTGGTAATGGTTTTAAGGCAAATCGGATCAACCTCTTTATTGATAGAATCAGGAATAGGCGCGACCAATTTATCCAAATAATAATCAATTTTTTGTTGCAACAAAGGCGTTCTCAACAAAGACTCATCGGTAAAATTGATCCCGTCCCAAAAATGTCCTTTGTAATAATGGTAGGCAAAATCGGGGTCAAGCGGTTTTCCTGTCGCAGCATCTTTAGGAGCTGGAGGAACTTCAGGCTCGGTAGTGGCACGAATAATTGCCCCATAAATGTTATTTGCATTGTCTTTTACCGCCTTTGTGCGCATATTCTTCACTTCATCATCAATACTTTGTGCTTCTTTTTGCAACTTTTTGATGATAACCGAATCCGTTCCCGCTTCTTTGATTCCGCGTTGAATTTCGTCCATGCGTTTACGTTTTTCTCCTAGAAACTGAATGCTTCGGAAAAATCCTTGATTTTCGGGAGAACCCGTAACCTTCATTTTACCCGCCATGTCAACGGAATCTGTTTCGAGCGAAAACACTTGATTGTTTTTGTCGATCAAAAATTCGAAGTAAACATTTTTGGGCGGTAACACAAACAAATACATACCTGGGCGAATCAACGAATC
>JBJXHA010000258.1:0-19269 GCA_046160275.1 Bacteroidia bacterium
AATAAGCAACTCTATTATTACCGAATACTTAAGTTTATACCATTTGCAGCATAACTAAAATTAAAACAGAAGCTAATACTAAACTTTATGATGTTCTATAAAATAATGTGGGTTTCTAATGAGAATGAACTCATTTGGGAACTGCAAAATGAACAAGTTATATCCCCCAAAAGCGAAATATATCAAAAATTGCCTTTCGATTTAATCGCTTGGGCTGATAAATATAAGATTTTGTATAAAGATTGGCTTGACAATGATAATCATGCCGTTTATGATATTTATCAGCCTGAAAATTGGGAGGTGATTACAGCCTTAATGCAATGCAAAAGTGAAAATTATCGTATATTTTACTGGTTTGATGTGGATAGGAACAGATTTCCCGATTTTGAATGGAAACATTGTCCTGTTTGTGGGGATTCATTAGTGGATTTGGGCAAAGATTATCCTTCTTTCAATCGGTTAATTTCTCCTAAATATCCCATCGTATTTCCCTTATGATAACAAGATGTTTGGCAAACTCAAATATTTCTTAGAAGAATGATAAAAGTTGATACTATCCCTTTCAAGGAAGTTTACGCCCTACTTGTTGAGGAATTTGGCATTACCAAAGGATTAAAGGTAATAGAAGGGAAACATCCTCTTTATTACCTTCGAGAAAGCGTTTTTTTTGAAAATATGGAGGTAGAAAAATGGGGGAAATTAGCCTTTTGGGATGCTTTTGAGTATGGCTCTTATGAGGTGTCAGACCTAGAAATCCTTTCCTTATTTTATCCAAACACTACACTCGAAAACGAACCTTGCGTATTAATCACAGATGATTGTTTTCGTATTGAAACGGCATTTGGCTTGGCGAATAAAAACTTGTTTTTGCAGTTTATAGCGGAATATGACGAACAATTAAAACCTTTCTATGAAGCAAAAGAGCTAAGACCGCCTTTGGTTGAATTTTTTCAAATACAAGATTATGCCCTCCTCTTTCCTAGTGTAAAAAGGCTTGTCGTGATTCATCATGAAGGTTATCATGGGATTTTTAAGGCTCTAAGATAAGAAATGTCATTTTTTCATGCCTCAAAAATGACATTTCTTTGGAGATTAAGTATTCGGTAATAATTAGTTTATGTTAATGCTTTCACTTAAGATATTGATAATAATCGATTTAAATCTATTTTCCATTATCAATTATTAATTATCCATTACTTAGATGGCATTTCTTTTACCTATCTTTACAAATCTTTAAACGGATTATCGGCTTCTTTTTTGAAATGATTTAGGACTAATTTATCCATCAATGCGGGTAGCCATTTGTTGAGAAAAACGGTTAATTTTCCTTGTGTAGTTAGAATTAAGGTTCGTTTTCTTTTTACTACGGCGGTATAAATGTGGGCTGCACATTCCGCTGCCGACATCAAATTGCCTTCCTCCAGAGGCGTTTCGCCTTGTGTGCCGCCTGTGGCAGTTAGGGCTACGTTCCGAATGTTGGAAGCTGTAAAGCCTGGACAAGCAACTAATACGTTTACCCCTCTCGTAAAAACTTCGGTTCGCAAGGCTTCTAAAAATCCTTGCATGGCAAACTTGGAAGCAGAATAACCTGTGCGCCCAGGCAAACCCCGATAACCCGCAATCGAGGAAACACCAACCACCGTGCCCTTGCTTTTGAGCAAATGCGGAATGGCAAAGCGCGTGCAATACACTGCCCCATAAAAATTAACAGCCATCAGTTTTTCGATTACCGAAACGTCTGTTTGCTCAAACAAAGCCCGCATCGAAATTCCCGCATTGTTAATTAATACGTCTAGGTTGCCAAACTCGCTAAGCGTTTGCGTTATCAGATTTTCGCAATCTTGCACTTTTGTAACATCAGTAGCTACTGAAAGTACTTTGGTTTGATGCTTGGCAGTGATTTGCTGCGCAAGTGCTTGTAATTTTTCGTTGTTTCTTGCTGCGATCACTAAATTAGCTCCTTCTTGGGCAAACTTCCAAGCAAGCGCCTCCCCTATCCCACTTGATGCACCTGTGATAATGACTATTTTTCCTTTCATGTTTTGTAGTGGTTAAGTAAATTTAAAATATTTGTTCTTTGTGGTGGGTAAACTTTCTTATTTTTTTAGGGTGGGACTTAAGTCCCACCCTAAAAAATAAGAAGATTATTATATTGATTATCAAACCATTTCCTCCTATTTATGCTCATCAAACAAAGCAAGAAGCTCCTTATTCTCTAATTCTTGTGCAATTTCATAAGCGGATAAAGCACCGTTAGGTTTAAAGTGAGGTTCTCCGCCATGTTTTAGTAAGAGCTTTACCCAATTTAATTCCTCTAAACTTGTTGCAAAAGTAAGCGGTGTTTCATCGGTATCAGAAGCTTGATTGGGGTTTGCGCCTGCTTTTAATGCGGCAGTTGCCACTTTTTCTTGGTTATTGCAAATATAAGCAAACAAGGCATTTTCCCCTAAATCATTGCCTTTGTTAATATCCATCACCTTTGCCAATTTAGCCACAACTCCTGCTTGTTCGTCTTTTAATTCATGCAACAAAGAATAATATTTCTTTTGATAGGAATTATAAAAAGAAGTTTCCGCCCCATTCGCTACAAACAAAGGGATAAGTTTGGTTTGGCTATACATACAAGTTTCCAACAAAGTCCCGCCATAATTTCCAATATAATTGGGGCTTGCGCCTACTTTTAACAAAACTTTGATAATCGTTTCGGTTGCACCATAACTTGAAGCATACATCAAAATAGACTGTCCATTACTAGGGCAAACATTCGGATTTACGCCACACTTTAATATTTTGGCAATCAATTCTTTATCCTTTTTTGCCACCGCTAATCCCAAAGGAGATTCATAAGCCGCCAATTTATTTGCAGGAACTTCGCCATTCAATAACAACTTTTCTACTTGATGAATGTCCCCTTGATTAATGGCTTTACGAAATGCCTCCACCCGCATATAAAGCCCTGCTTGCTTATTTACGTCTGTTTTCGCACCATATTTTTTCAAGAGCTTTTCGATGTTTTCGTTTTGGCTTACCATGTTATATGCCCAAGCGGTATCTTTATAGCGATTTTCAGCACTCACATCTGCTCCTTTTTGCAACAAAAACGACACCATTTGGTCATTTGCGGTAAGGGTAGCCATCATTAAAGGCGTATCTTCGCGGTAATTACGTTGATTTACATCTGCTCCTGCATTAACTAATTTACGAACTTCGTTAATGTCATGGTTATAAATGGCATAAAACAAATCGGGTTCATGCAAATCTTTGGGCTTAAAGATTGGCTTTTCATCTGTTTTATTTTTGTCTGTTTCTGTTTTCAACAGTTCTTTAAACTCTTTTTTCATGTCTTTTCGACTACGAATAAGGCTCAAAGCGGTTTGCCCATCTTTATTTTGGAAATGCACATCTGCTCCTTTCTCAATTAAGGCACGAGAAAGATTTACATTTCCTTTTTTACAAGCAAGAATAAGGGGCGTTTCCAAATTATAGTTTGCGATGTCTATAATTGCATCGGCACGCAACAATTCATAAGCGACTGCATCTGCACTTACATCTGCTGCTAAACCTAAAGCTGTATAACCATTTTCTGTAACCACATTTACATTTGCACCTAAATTTATCAACCATTCAACCACAGCTAAATGGTTTCCTTGCGCTGCACGCATCAAAGGGGTAAAACTTAACTCGGTAGTTTCGATGGAAGCACCTCTTTCTACAAGGTATTGCGCCAAAAGTAGATGCCCTCTTGAACAAGTATTACATAAAGCCGATTCATTCCACGCATCTAAAAGGTTGATATTTGCCCCTGCATCTAACAAAAGCTTCACCATTTCCATATTTCCATGATAACAAGCCTTGGTTAATACCGCTCCTTTATAAGAACTTAAATAGTTCACATCAGCCCCTTTTTCGATAAATAAAGCCGTCATTTCCAAATTGTTAGCTTCTACCACAAAATGCAAAGGAGAGCTTACTTCTGCACGCGTTTCTACTAAACTTACGCCTTCTTCTACTAAGGCTTTCACTTTTTCCCACTCTCCTAAGCCAATGAGAATTTTAAGCGTTTCTGTATTATAACCTTTGTTCTTATCCTCGGGTTTGCCCGCTACTTTTCGCTTATCTTCTAGGATAAATTTCTCAATCACTTCCTTGACATAACTATTATTGTACGACTTTGTTTGTTCATAAGGGGTAGTATTCCATTGATTGGGAAGGCTATAATCAGCTCCGTATTCCAATAACACCTCTGCCATTTGACCATAGATATTTTCGGTGTTATTGTATTGACTTGCACATTGATATAGCGGTGTTTCTTTATAAGAACTCGCTAAATTAGGGTTTGCACCATATTGTAACAATTTCTTTAAAATAGCGATTTGTTTGTTATAAATAGCATAATAGATAGGAGAATAGCCTCCTTCGTTGGCGATGTCGGGGTCAGCTCCTACCTGTAACAAAGGCTCAACGAATTTGATTTTACTGTGATAAACGGCTTCATAAAGCGGAGTTTGTCCATAACTCGTTTTACTATCTAAGTTTGCCCCTTTCGCAATGAGTAATTGAAATAATTCCTCATTGTCTTTTTCTACGGCTTGCGTTAAAGCAATGCACATTCCTTCTTTGTCATTGATGGGGAATCCCTTTTCAATCAATGCCTTAGCCAAATCAGAAAAGCCATGATGCACAGCCAAAGCTAAAGCATTCCACTGTCCTTCTGCTTCTATATCAGTGTCAATATTTTGTGCTAATAGAAACAAAGCTACATCTTTTTGATTATGAGTCGCAGCCACACCTAAGGCACTTCTTCCTTCATGATTCAAGCGATTCAGCAAATTGGGTTGATTGATAAGAAAGGCTTTTATCTCATCTAATTTTCCTTCTTGACACGCTTTAAAGAAAAGGGCAAGGTCTTTTTGCTGTTGTGAAACCCCTTGACTTGCGAGTTTGGTCATCAGTTTTGCATTTGCCAAGCCTTTGCACAAAGCAATCATATACGGATTCCAACCTAATTTATTGGCAATAGAAGTATCTGCTTTGAGGGTAAGCAATTGCTCTGCTACACTTTCATTGTTTACATTTATGGCAAAAATCAACAAAGTTTCTTCTCTGTCTCCGATTGTGAGGTTAATATCTGCCCCTTTTTGCACCAATAAATTTAAGTAACTTGTATTATAGGTATAAGCATACCAAATAGGCGGATTGCCTTCGCTACTTTTGTAGTTTACATCGGCACCGCTTTCCAAGAGTAGCTTAACCACTTCCTCATTATAATCTTTAATTGCACGCGTAAGTGGAGTCCAGCCATACTTACTTTCGCATTGTGGGTTTGCCCCTAATTCGAGTAACTTCCTGGTAGCCGCGCGATTGCTCCAATTAATCGAAGTTTGCAAAGGCGTATCCCCATCTCCATCTTTATCTTCAAGGTTTGCCCCTGCTTGCACAAGTAATTCAATTACAGTTGTATGATTGCCTTCTGTTGCCTTTGTAAGTGCATTTGCGTGTCCCGAATCATAGGCATTCACATCTATTCCCAACTCAAGGTAAGCATTAATCACCGACATATTGGCACGATTGCAGGCACTTAGAAAATGTTCTATCGCTTTTGGAGAAGCTACGTCAGCAACGCAGCCGTTTTTAAGTAAAATTTCTTGTGGAGTCATATAAGTTATGGACTATAAATCAGTGAGTTTTGCATTTGGATAATAACGTTTCCATTCCCCCAACATCAGTTCAAAAGGATGGTCGGGAAAATGCCCGTAGGTGTGCAAGTATTCCATAAACTTGCGTTGTGTGTTGTCATATTCTTGGAAAAGGGAGTCATTTTCGCCATCAAAATTTAAAGGCGCAACTTGATAACGCTCGCAAAGTTCCTTATTAAAGGCAGGAGTAGCCGTTATCCACTTGTCATTGAGATAAATATCGGTAGAACCATGAAAGACTAAGATATTGGTTTTCAAGGCTTTTTCGATACGTTCAGTTCCTATGTGATTGCGAACATTGGCAAAACGCAAGCGGCTAGGCACGCCCACAGCACGCACACAAGTTGCCAATAAAACAGCCTTATCAATGCAATGCCCATGTTTAGGATTGCGTTGAAGAATGTGAGAGGCAACGTAATATTCCTTTTCTGCAAAAATTTTATAAGGGTCGTAACGAAACTCGTCCCGAATTGCATAATACAACGCCAACACCTGCTCCGTTTTTGAAGTAATTCCTTTGGTTTTTTCTGCCACATATTCCTGAATATCAAGATGCTGCGTATCTAAAAAATAAGTAGCCTGCAAATACGGCTCAAATTGTTCTTTCATTGTGCTTAATATTTATGCAAATATCCAAAATGTTAAGGGAAAAAGCAAAGTTAGGTTTTGCCGTATTAAATAAAATGGCTAAGTTGCAGCGTTTTTAACGCATTCAGAGGGTTCACAGTTCGGAACTCTTAAAGAGTTCCGAACTTTAAACGCTATGAATGAACTCAATAAATCATCTTCATCTATCCATCTCATGCAAAAGTTACTGTATTTTTCGATTGTTCTCTTAGTTAGCCTTTCTGCTTGCCAAACGGTTCGCATTGGCGGCAAAAAAATCAAACTTTCTAATCATTATACTGCCAAGCCTAGTCTTCAATTGCTCATGCCTGATGGTAGTGGTACAAATGGAACTGCTGTGGCTTATCATACAAAAGCCAAACAATATTGGGCGGTTTTTGCAGGAAATGAGCGTTTTCCTTTGGGGATTTACAATGAAAAAGGAGAGTTGCTCAACAAAGACAAAAACCTCAATGCCTCCTTTGATGTAAGAGGAATGTGGTACAATTCCTTTACCAAAAAGGTAGAAGGAAATGCCTATTTTGATACAGGCGTTTTTTCTTACAATCTTGATAATCAAGGTTTCCCAAATGGAATAACTGCGATTTATGAAGGGCAGCATCAACCTGATGCGAACTCAGTAGGAACTTATGATTCCGTACATAATGAACTTATTTACTGGAATGAAGGCGTGGTCTATCGCTATAATCGTGAAACGGGCGCACCGAATCTAAACTTTAAACCCGATGGTTTCGCTGATTCGATTGCATTTAATACTTCTACTGTCATTTATACTTATATTCCGAAACAAGAAATTGGCTTACTTGACGATGAACATCGTGAAATTTACTTGTTTGATAGGGTAACAGGCAAAAAAACAAGCATCATTCGCCTTCCTAAAGACGCGCCTACCCAAAGTGCTTTCAATATTAGCTATGCAAATGGACGCATTTGGTTATTTGATATAGGAAGTCGCACGTGGAAAGGTTATGAGATAGGGAAATAGTTGCCTTTTTAATTTTCTAGCTTTGCACATTTTTCGTATTTTTTTCCTACTTTTGTGTTCCTTTTCAAAAAATAGAGAAAAAACGCGATGGGTAACTACAATCATCTTGATATTGAGCAAAAATGGCAACGCTATTGGAAAGAAAATAGAACTTTCGTTGCAGACAAACTTTCTGACAAACCAAAATATTACGTGCTGGATATGTTTCCTTACCCTTCAGGGTCGGGCTTGCACGTAGGACACCCTTTAGGCTACATTGCTACGGACATTGTGGGGCGTTATAAGCGTGCAAAAGGTTTTAATGTGCTGCACCCAATGGGTTTTGATGCTTTTGGTTTACCTGCAGAACAATATGCAATTCAACATAATATTCACCCCAAAGATTCGACTGCCGAAAACACGCAACGTTATTGGGAGCAAATGGAGCGTTTGGGCTTTTCTTATGACCCCGACTGCGTGTTGCGTACTTCCGACCCTGAATTTTATCGTTGGACACAGTGGATTTTCCTCCAACTTTTCAAACATTATTATTGCAACGACAGTCAACAAGCTCGCCCCATTTCAGAGCTTGAGCAAGTATTTGATACAGAAGGAAATACAAAAATAAATGCGGCAACCAATCAAAAAGAAAGGTTTAGTGCCGAACAATGGCAGGCTTTTTCAACAAAGGAAAAGCACGACATTTTGATGAATTATCGCTTGGCATTTTATTCCGTAGGCTATGTGAATTGGTGCGAGGAATTGGGTTGTGTGTTGGCGAATGATGAGGTAAAAGATGGAAAATCAGAGCGCGGAGGCTATCCTGTGGAGCGAAAAAAAATGCCCCAATGGACATTGAGAATTACCGCTTATGCGGATAGATTGTTGCACGGTTTGGAAACGGTAGATTTTTCAGATTCTATTAAAGCCTTGCAAACCAATTGGATAGGAAAAAGTGATGGCGCACTTGTTCGCTATGAGATTGCGGATGAAGTAGGGCTATTTTTGGATATTTTCACAACTCGCCCCGATACGATTTTTGGCAATACATATATGGTGATTGCGCCAGAGCATGAGTTAGTGGAGCAAATTACGAGTGCAGCACAACAAGCAGAAGTTGAAAAATACGTAACTTGGGCAAAAAATCGTTCAGAAAGAGAAAGACAAGCCGACACTACTAAGACAGGCGTTTTTACAGGCGCATATTGTGTTCATCCTTTTTCGGGCAAAAAACTCCCGATTTGGGTGGCAGATTATGTGTTGATTGGCTATGGAACAGGCGCAATTATGGCGGTTCCTGCGCATGATGAGCGTGATTTTGAATTTGCGAAGAAATTTGAGTTGGAGATTGTGGAGGTGGTTGTCGCTAGTAAAAACGATACAGAAAATGCGCTTCCCTTTATTTCTAAAGAAGGGATTTTGGTAAATTCTGATTTTATTTCAGACAAGAATGTAAGTGAGGCAATTCAAGCAATCATTGAAAAAGTAGAAGAAAAAGGCATTGGCAAACGTCAAGTTACCTATAAAATGCGCGATGTAATTTGGTCACGCCAACGTTATTGGGGTGAGCCAACTCCCTTGAAAATCAAAGATGAAATGTATTTTTCTGTGGAAGAAAACGAATTGCCTGTGATTTTGCCTGATATGGAGGATTTTAAACCTACAGGGCAGCCTGAGTCACCTTTGGCAAAAGCGCACGATTGGTTACACCTTGAAAATGGCTTTTTGAGAGAAACGAATACAATGCCGGGCGCGGCAGGTTCGAGTTGGTATTTCTTGCGTTATTTTGACCGTGATAATACCACAAGTTTCTCTGACCGCAAAAAATCGGACTATTGGATGCCTGTGGATTTGTATTTGGGAGGAGCAGAACACGCGGTTGGGCATTTGTTGTATTCTCGTTTTTGGACAAAATTTTTGAAAGACATAGGGGAAGTTTCAGTAGAAGAACCTTACAAAAAATTGGTAAATCAAGGCATGATTCAAGGAACTTCTGCGCTTGCCTATCGCCATAAAGCAAGCAATGAATTTCACAGCGCAGATACGATTGAGAACAAAGACGATTTTTCTGCCATTCATGTAAACGTGAACTTTGTGCGTAGCGCGGTTTTGGACACAGATAAATACAAAACTTGGTTGAAAGAAGAAGATTTGGTCTTTCATTGCAACGAAAAAGGCGAGTTTAAGGTGGATACTTTGGTCGAAAAAATGTCGAAACGCTTGTATAATACCGTAAATCCTGACGATGTTTGCCAAGAATATGGCGCGGATACTTTGCGAATGTATGAGATGTTTTTGGGTCCTTTGGAGGCATCAAAGCCATGGAGTACAGATGGAATTGAGGGTGTTGTGAAGTTTTTGCGTAGAACCTACAATTTGTATATTGGTGAGAATGAAGAAGTTATTGTTACGAATGAGGCAGCAACAAAAGAAGAATTAAAGGCTTTGCACAAATTGATAAAAAAAGTAAGCAGCGACATTGAAATGCTTTCTTTTAATACTTCAGTCCCTGCCTTTATGATTTTCTTGAAAGAAATTTCAGGTTGCCATAAACGCGACATTTTGATTCCCTTGTTGTCATTGCTTGCACCTTTCGCGCCACATCTTGCCGAAGAACTGCACGAGCGTTTAGGGGGAACAGGAACCATTTTAGATGTTGCCTTCCCTACCCTTGATGAGTCGTATTTGGTAGAAGATAGTTTTGAATATCCCGTGCAAATTAACGGCAAAACCAAAACCAAACTTGTCGTTTCTTTATCAGCGAGCCAAAGCGAAATCGAAGAAATGGTAAAGACTTCCGCTGAAACGCAAAAATATTTGGAAGGGAAGTTGCCAAAGAAAATTATTGTAGTAGCCAAAAGAATTATTAATATTGTGATGTAAAAAAAGAAGCCTTTGCGAAATCGTAAAGGCTTTTTTTTTACTTTTGCTTTGTAATTCATGGTACGTCTTATATTTATCGAAAAAAATGGCAAAACGCCCCCAAACTCCGCCTGCAAAAAAGCCTACTGTTCATTCCAAAAGTCAGGTTTCTGCTAGTCCCTTGCGCTCTTCCAAAGATACATGGCTTAGTGCCGCGCTTGCCTTGCTCGCAGGATTGATGCTTTTTTGCTACACCGAAAAAGTGTTAGACCCAACACTACTACCCAAATTTATCCCCTATGCTTTGTGGATATTAGGGGCAAGTACCTTTGTCTTTCTTTATCAAAAAAAGGAAATTTCGGTTTTACTCAAAGCAAAAGGCTTCTTTTTTTCCTATTTTGTCTTTCTTGTGGTAAGCGGGCTTAGTTTATTGTCTGCAAAATTATGGGGAGATGCCATTTTTCAGTGGGCAAAGCCCTTTTTAGGCTTTCAATCTGTAGTGATACTATGCCTTTTATTTGTAGAATACCTTGACTTTCGCAACCTTTTTAGTAAAATTTTGTCCCTTTTTGCCTTATTAGGAGGGATAATTGGTTTGTATCAATTAAGTAAACTCGATGATTTTAGCCATGAAAGTTTATACACTGTAAATTCCTTATTTGCCCATAAAAACATCTTTTGCGAAATACTATTGCTTTGTTTGCCTTTTTCGATGTATCAAGGATTTCAAGGAAAAGGACTTTTTAAGGGACTAAGCTACCTCTCGGCAATCGTTACCCTTGCCCTATTAGTGATGCTTTTATCGAGGGCTGTATGGATAGCAGGTTTTATTTCGCTGGGAATCACCCTTGTACTCTATTTTATTGTTGAAAAAAAACATAAGGGAATTAGTGCCAAAACAACTCGAAATTTGTTGTTAGCATTTGCTTTTTCTTTGGTATTCATTGTGAGTGCTGCCCTTATTTATACCAAAGTTACCCACTCTGATGTGATACAAAAACAATTTGGAGCATTGATTGACGTAAAACATGAGGCAAATCAAGGGCGTTTACATTTTTGGGAACATAGTGTTACCTTATGGAACAAGCAACCTTTATGGGGAATTGGGCTTGAGAATTGGAAAATTGATGTGCTAGATTTTCCAACGACAGGAACAGAATCCGAAGATGGGGGTATTACGTTTCAACGCCCGCACAATGACTACCTTTGGATTTTGAGCGAATCGGGCATTTTTGCACTTATCAGCCATCTACTACTTTTTGGTTTTTGCTTTTTTTACCTTATCAAGCATCTTTTGAGGGAAAACAATCAGCAAGCACGAGGATTTAGTTATGCTACGTTCATGGGGCTTCTATCCTATATGATTTTTGCTACTTTTGCTTTCCCAAAAGAACGAATAGAAGAAACATTTTTGTTACATTTGCTCTTTACTTTCAGCATTTTGCCAAGCCTTCAAATGCAGCCCAATGAAGAAAATGCTACGGATAAAAAAGGTTCGTTGGGCATGAGTATCGCTTTATTTTTACCCCTTACTTGCTACCTCTTATATATAGGTTATGACCGCTATCAAGCAGAAATTTATTTGCGTGAATTTAATGCATTAAAAGATGAGGCTAACGCAGCTACTTCCGCCAACGAAAAAATGAGTTTGTATAACAAGGCACTTGATGTTCTAAAAAAAGCGGAACGTCCTAATTATCAACTTGATCCGATGACAACCTCTCTTCGTTTTTATGCAGGAACCATTCATTTACAAATGGGACAAACCGAAAATTTTGTATTAAGAGAACAGTATAAACAGAAAAATCAACCTTTCCCTACCACCTTGCTCCCTTCCGAAAAAAACTATTACGATCTTGCGAAACAAGCATTGGAGGCTGCTAGTAAGATGACTCCGCATCATGTTCAAACCTCTAACAATTTGGGCTCTACCTATTATTTATTAGGGAAAAAAGAAGATGCGGTAGCTTTATATTGCGATGCGGTGCGTGTTTGTCCACGTTATGGCGACCCCGCTATGAGTTTGGCTTATCTTTATTATGCAGACAGAAAATATGACAGTGCCTATTACACGATGGAGGCGATAGATACGACTTATAAAAGTTCCAAATACCCCATTCAGTTTCGTCTGATTCGAGAAGCTTTGTTTAAAAGAGCCATACAAGATGTAACAGAGCCTATTTTGCTTGAAAAAATAGGGGAAATTTTGGCAGATAAAAAGTGGACGCAGGGAGTTCATAATAACGTAAAAGCAAAACATATCGTTTTTCGCAAAGCCTTATTGGGCGAGGCAATTTATTGGCTTAGAAAAGATGAAAAGATTGATGATATTGCTAAAAAGCTATTCGAAGAGAAGTATTTAGGGGATTAGGAGTGCATTTTTTTGAAGAATAAAGTAAAAAAATAACCTTACCTTTGTAAAAATTTTGGTATTGGAAATATATGGCAAATCTCCCCAATTTTAATTTTGACTTCAACAAATTCAACAAACGCCCCAACTTCAACATCAATTGGAGTTGGCTGACGAATTGGTTTGGCTTTGTGTTGGTAAGAAAAGCTTGGGGAAAAGCACAAGAGTTATTTTACCATGAATATCATATCAGCGTAAAAGACCCGTATTATGCTGCCTTTTTTATCGGAATTTCACTCTTTTTGTATGAATCCTTCCGATTTTTGGGCGAGTATTTTTCGGGTGGTTTGGCAAACATGGACAAATATGCAAGCACCGATATTTGGTATTATCCTTTTCGATGGCTGCCTATTCCAGGACAAACCCTCGTAATGACCATTCCTATTTTTGCCTATGTTGCCTACGGTTGGTACATGGACACAATAGGAGGCCCTTCTCCTCTCCGCAATTTGGGCAAAGCTAAACCCTCAAAACATCAATACAACTGGCTGCATTTGTTAACGATGGTATTTGAAGGTTTTACCTTTGGTGTATTGATTTACACCTTTTTACCTTTGATAACAGATTGGTTTATAACACTTTTCGCACCTTCTGCTCCCTACTTAGATAATGTACCGAATAATACAAAAAGCATTATATTTGTCTATGAAACCAGTTTTTTGCAGAATGTAGGTTTGGCATTTGGCTCTGGCTTTTATGAAGAATATTTGTTTCATGTTTTGTTATTACAACAAGCAAACAAATACCTTGCAAAATCTTTTCCCCCTCAAAAGCAGCTTATGCCCTATGTTTCCCTAACAGGTAAATGGCAACATTACAAACTGTATAGCACCACACTACTGCTTTCTGCCGTAGCCTACACCGTTATTCACGTGGGTTTGGGCGATGATTTTACTTTATACAACAGCCTTTATCGCTTCTTTTTTGGCTTATTGCTGGGCTGGATCATGGTGCGCCGTAAATTTGCCATTACCATGATGACACACACTTGGACAGAAATTTTCTTTTGCTTCTTTGGTGATGTGGATCAAGGGCTGCCGTGGGAGTAGTTACATATAAAAAATTCAACACATTTAGATAATTATTGAAACTATGTATTTATTTACCGTAATCGCAGACTACAAAGGAGGCTCTTATGTTTCACAATTTTTTGCAAAATCTGCGAAAGGTGCTTTGAAGTTATGGGTAGAGCAGTTTGATTTCCACTATTTTTCGGATAATGCTGCTAAAATTGAAAAGAAGCTAAAAGAAGATATTATCCTCTTAGAAAAGGAAGTTGTGCCACTCAATGGCTTGTATAATGTATGGTACGTCCAGTTTACGATAAAAAAGAAAATATGCTCTTTGCATTTTGTTCGTACTGAAATTGAGCCTTAAACAAAGCTATTTTTGCGCTAATTTCAACAAAATTTCTTGGTTTTGTTTTTTTAGTGCTTCAATTTCCACTTGTTGTTGCTTTACTGCCTCCAGCAGTAAGGTTGTCAGTTTTGCGTAATCTATTGCCTTATAACCATCTGCCTCTTGTTGCACCAATTCGGGGTAAACGGCTTCTACCTCTTGGGCAAGTAAGCCAATTTGCGGCTTTTCAGAAAATCCTTTTTGTGGGAATTTTTGAATGTCGTAATAATACGTATAAGCATTTATTTTCTTCAAATCATCTATCACATTTGACAAAGGCTTAATTTCGCGCTTATATCGTGCATCGGAACAAACCAACATACCGCAACTTGCAATTACATTTCCATACACTCGCAGTATGCCAAGCCCAGCCCCCCCATATTTAACAGCAAGTTCATTCGTATCTGCATTCACAAGGCGAACATTATAATTTTCCAATAATCCAAGATGATGAAAGTCAATGTAAGGCGTTCCTTGTCCATTACTCCCATTATTTCCTCCTAATTCAATGCTGCCACCTTGGTCGACATCTAATAAAGAAGCCAAATTTGCGAACAAGATTCGCCCTTGATTATCAATACGTAAGCGTTCAAAAGGGAACCAGAAATTATCGGGCGTAGTGAAAAAAGAAATACGTCCAGGCATATCATTTAATCCAGGAACGCCATCAATGTTTACATCAATTTTGGCTGCCAAAGGAAAAGACGCGCCATCGTAGCCCATAAAGTACAATTCCCCCAAATAATCGCCAGGAAATACAATGCTAGGATTCGTCAAACTACCATTACTTTTCATAGAAACCCAAGCAGGAACCCCACTAAAACCTCCACCTGTAGCGGTACGAATCACAATATCACTCGACAAGCCATTCGAATCTTGAATTTCAATGCGGTGATAGGGATAATACAAGCCTTGCGGCGAAATGCTATTGATGCCGATGCGCCCTTGCGAATTGATACGAATGTGTTCTACGTTATTGGTACGAAAACGTAATTCCTTGCTATCCGTTGTGCCAATAAAATTCACCAAAGGATTTGTGCCTGAATTGCCTTGCAAAGACCAATCTCCTTGTTGCGAGCTATTAAAACTCACAACCATCCAACGAAAATCCATTCGGTTGTAATACATCGTTACAGAACCATTAGGACTAATCAACAAATTGCCATTCCAAGCCGTAATAATTTGGTTGTTGGCAAGAGAACCTGCGTTAAGGTTGGCAATTGTAAGGGTTTGATTCGTAGCATTTTGTAAGGTAATCACCCTCCCATCTTCTCCCCCTGCAATGCCTGTAATCGCGTAGGGACTAATTGCTCCCACCAAACGATAATACGAAAAACGATTGAGATTGAGGGCAAGATTGTGGTTTTGCCCATTGGCTACCGTAAAGTTAAAAGGGCGAAAAGCCAAGTCCCCATTCAAATCTAATTTTGTGCGTGGGAGAGCCGTACCAATTCCAACATTTTGCGCAAAACAAACAAAAGGTAAAAAACAGAAAAACAGCAAGTTATGTAGAATATGACGCATCATGGTATAAGTAAGAAGTGTGAATTTGCGGTTAAAATTCGTATATTTGGCGCACATATCAAAATGAATTGGGTACTATTTCTCAAGCGCACAAACAAACAACATGATACAACACAATAAGTATATAAAAATAGACCAATATATTGAGTCAGCTGAGCAGAAAATTGGCATTTTAGGGGTGGCATTTTGCATTGCGCTAATACAATATCTTATGGGGCTGCTTTACTGTTCTCCCCTTAAATTTGAACCCAGTGCCTTTGGCCATTTTTACAAAGCCCTATCCGAATCTCCTTTTTCCTTCGAATCCGAGAACCCTTTGCGCTACCGTATGTTTGCTCCCTTATTGGGCTATCTCGTTGGGTTAAAAGGAAGTTTATTTGTACTCATTCCCGTTTTATTTTCCCTCTTATTGCCTACTTTGCTCTATCATTTTTATCGAAAAGAAAAGGCATATTCACCCCTAGAAGCATTGATAATGAGCAGTATTATTGCCTTTTCAAGTGTCAGGTTTGTGCATCTTTTTGCCTTATGGTATGTTGACCCTGTTTATCTTTTTGCTGTTTTCTTGATGTTTATGAACCTGCACCGCCCTTTGCTTTTTACTGTTAGTTTCGCCGTAGCCTTGTTTTCCCATGAAAGTATTTTATTTGTCCTACCTCCTCTCTTGTATCAAGCGCATAAGGAAGCAGATGTGGCAAACCAAAAGCAATTTCCATGGAAATGGGTAGGAATTATGGTTGTCTTCGCGCTCTATATGTTGTTCAGGCATTGGATATCTCTTCATGCAAAAGTTGCTTTTGATACGAACTTCTATTTTAACCGTAATACCTTTAAAGATTCTTTGCAAAATACGCTTCCGCACCTGCCTTTAGCCTTATTTTATTCGTTTAAGCTTTTGTGGATGGGGGTGTTATGGGTATGGAGTACAAGTGAAAAAGGCGTTGAGAAAAGACTCATCGCGCTATTTTTGCTTTGTGTTTTAGCACAATTTCTGATTGCTTATGACACTTCTCGCTTAATTAACCTCATTTTCCCGCTGATTTTATGGTGTTTTGAGAGAGCGAGAGAAAAATTAGGCACTGAAAAATGGGTAAAATGGGCATTGATTTTAATAGGAGTAAACTTTTTATTGGGAGAATATTATATTTGCCGAACAGATGTAATTGCGATGCCTCCTTATTTTCTCACCTATTTATTGCAATTAATATGAGGTTTAATGTATTGATTATAGGATTACTACTTTCGTTATCAGCCTGCTTCAACACTCGCCCAATTGAGCCGCCTGATAGCAATAACTCGGCATGGGTTAGCCCTACGGATTATGAAATTTTGTTGAGTAATTTTAAAACGGCGATTCAATCGGGAAATATACAAAATTATTTGCGCTGCTTAAAACAAGAAACGTATCGTTTTACGCCTGCTCCTGCCGTTTTTAATGGGCATGAAAGTGTGTGGCAAAATTGGCGAAATACCGATGAACAAACCTATTTTAATAGTGTTCTCGCTAATATTGGCTCGGCAAACATCTCCCTCTCCTTTTCAGACGTACAGATTCAAGGTAACACTACGGGCAATGATTCGCTCAAATACCTTGCTAAATATTCCTTGACGGTTCCACATACAAAAACAAATTTGCCCAAAACCTTCAAGGGACAAATTCAGCTTGTCATTCAACTCAATCTCTATAATGAATGTGAAATTACGCGTTGGGCTGATGTAGAAACCGCCAAAGATTCGAGTTGGAGCGGGTTGAAATTAGGGTTTGTGCAATAAATCTTCAAAGAATATGAAAAAAGTACTCTTTTTGCTTTTGTTATTGCCCATTTCTGCTTTTACGCAAAGAGGTAAAGACAGAATTGATAGCTTATTTATATATGCAGCCGCATCAGAGATGAAAACTTTTGAGGAAATTTTGGGCTTTTTTCAAAAGAATAATCTTCGTATTGGACTTACTTCCTTCAAAAGAACCCTACCTAATCAGCATACACAATTCTTTTTTGGACTAGGAGGAGGTGCTACTTGTTATTACGCTTTACAAACGAATGAAAAGGGTTACATTTATTATAAAAAGTATGGGAGACGCATATATTACACAATAAAAGAACAAGAACTCAATGAAAAAGGCGAAATAGAAAGTGATTATATCGAAACGGACTCACTCTATCATCAATTATTTTACCTCAAAATGGACAGCTTAATCACTCAAAATTATCTCAACGAACACAATCAGTTATACCAAACGAATTATACCTTACACGAATTTATTCATGAACAGTATATTTTTAAATGGTCACAATATGAAGGCATAGACATTGCCCAAAGTTTTGTTCGGAAAAATAAAAAATATGGCACATCGCCAACAGCAGCCTTATCAAAATTGCTCAAAAGCCCTTATTTAGAGATGAAAATGGCGGGTTATATGGGCTTTATTGAGCAACAAAGGCTTGGAATTAGCGTTCCGAGCCAAGAATTATCCCTTATGCAAGACTTAGATAGCGCGAATGACGAAGTGTTAACGGACTTTAGTCGACCGAACGGAGGAGGTTGTGGCATTACGAGAATAGCAGCAAAGCGAATGTTACCCTCTTCTATTTTTCGCAGAAATGATGAAGGAAAAATAATGGATAATTAATAGTTGAGAATGGAAAATAATTTTAACTTATTTATTATCAATGCTTTGAATTAAGATGTTAATATAAACTAATTCTTACTTAGTACTTAAATGACATTAAACTTATGCTAAAATATATCAGCTTATTGTTCCTCCTGCTTTCCGCTTGTAATCCCTTCGCGCCAGCTTATGACCCCGAAGGATTAAGCGGTTTCAACTCCTTGGGCGACCCAAGTTCGGTGCAGGGCTACTTTAAGTTATTTAAAAATGCCTACGAATTAAGGGACACAAATTTGTATGGAAGACTTTTTGCCCCTAACTTTGTCTTCGTTTCGTACGATTTTGAAAAAGGGCAGGAATTTTCATGGGACAGGGCAACGGAAATGAATATTTCTTATCGCTTGTTTCAAAATGTTCAGCAGATAAATTTGGATTGGAACTTCATTTTAGAGGCTGACACAACTGACACAACAGCATTTATTGTACGAAATTTTAACCTTTCAGTAGTCGAAAATCAACAAAATGCCTACACAGGCACAGGTCGCGCACGTTTTCGCCTTAAACGCAGCCGCTTGGGTGAGCCTTGGAAAGCAACTTATTGGTTCGATGACTCTGATTTTTAAGAAAGCGGCGGTTTTTAGGGTTTTCAACTTTTTAGAAAATTGCGAACCCTAAAAACCCTATCACTTTTCACCTATCACTTATTTGCATGTATTCATATCTCCTACCTTTTGTAATTTTTTGGCTCGCGGGCGGTTTTTTGTGGTATCATTTCGGTTACAATGAGAGTTTTTTGCTCCTCAACCGCCATTATTTTGAATTGGGTGATGCCTTTTTTCCGCATTTCACACACCTAGCAGATGGTGTTCTACTAAGCTGTTTGTTTGGCTTTTTTGTTATTAAAAGAGATAAACCCCTCATTCTCACCATGATAATCGGTTTATTATTGGTTGCGCAAGTCATTAGTTATTTAAAATACCGCGTATTTATGGGCTACAATCGCCCTTTTATTGTTTTGGGTGAACAAGTCATTCATTATGTTACGATTGAAGGCGAAAAATATGCCTCTTTCCCTTCTGGACACAGCGCGGCGGCGGCAGCAATGGGCTTTTTCTTCGCTTTTTTTCACCGAAACGACAAAAAATGGATAGGCTTCCTTTGGGCAATTCTTATGATT